>NZ_JBHUZW010000032.1:0-36662 GCF_042667215.1 Cellulomonas sp. NPDC057328
GGCCGGCACCAGGGTGCCGACCGGGCTCTCGCGCGTGACGCGGAGGGGGACGTCAGGAGGACGCGCCGCCGACCTGCTCGATGACCGCGTCGGCCACCTCGCGCATCGTCAGGCGCCGGTCCATGGACGTCTTCTGGATCCAGCGGAACGACTCGGGCTCCGTCAGGCCCATCTTCGTCATGAGCAGGCCCTTGGCGCGGTCCACGCGCTTGCGCGTCTCGAACCGCTCGGCGAGGTCGGCGACCTCGGACTCGAGCGCCGTGATCTGCGCGTAGCGGGAGATCGCGATCTCCACCGCCGGCAGCAGGTCCGCCGGGCTGAACGGCTTGACGACGTACGCCATCGCGCCGGCGTCGCGCGCCCGCTCCACGAGCTCGGTCTGCGAGAAGGCCGTGAGCAGGACGACCGGTGCGAGGTGGGCCTTGGCGATCCGCTCCGCCGCGGAGATGCCGTCGAGCACCGGCATCTTGACGTCCATGACGACGACGTCCGGCTTCAGCTCGGTCGCGAGCTCGACGGCCCGCTCGCCGTCGCCGGCCTCGCCGACGACCTCGAAGCCCGCCTCGGTGAGCGTCTCGACGACGTCCATCCGGATGAGCGCCTCGTCCTCGGCGACCACCGCGCGGCGGGGCGGGCGGCCCGCGGCCGGGGCGGGAGCAGCGGGTGCGGGCTCGGCCGTCGGCAGGTCGAGCCCGGCGGGGGCGTCCTCGGTGGGCTCGGGGGTGGCGTCCGTGGTCACGAGCACAGCGTAGTGCCCCACCCCGTGCCGTCGCGGGTGCGTCGGGGTGGTCGTCGTCACGCGCCGGGACGGCGGCGGCCGGTGCGTCCCGCGACCGGGTCGCACCGGCCGGCGCGCGCGTGCCCCCGGAGGGACTCGAACCCTCACGCCTCGCGGCGCTCGATTTTGAGTCGAGTGCGTCTGCCGATTCCGCCACGGGGGCCGTGCACGCACGAGCCTAGTGGGCGGGACGACCGTCCCCGGTTCCCCGCTCCGGCCCACGCCGTAGACGGACGCGCCGAGGGGTGGCGGGACGACCCGCCACCCCTCGGCACCGCACCCGGTGCGCTCTCCCCCGCGCTCGCGCGCCCGGTCGACGGGTGCGCCGGCCCGCGCCGCGGCAGGCGCCGACCGGTCACGGGCGGGTCGGCCCGCCCGCGGTCTTAGCCGCCGAGCACGAGGTCCGCCTCGGCGAACCACTCGTCCACCGCGTCCTCGACCGACAGGTTCCCGTAGCCCAGCTCCTGACCGATGGTCGTGAACGCCGCCTCGAGGGTGCCGAAGCCCGCGACCGGGGGCGGCGGGGAGCTCGTCAGGCGCGGCTCGAGCGCGCGCTCGTACTCGAGGATCTGCGCGTCGAGCCCGGTCGGCTCGACGCCGTCCAGCGCGGTCGTCGACGCCGGCACGCCGCGGGACATCCCGAAGATCTCGCCGACGCGCGGGTCGTTCGTGAGGAAGTCGATCAGCGCGGCCGCCTCCTCGGGGTGCGCGCTGCTCGCACCGACGGACAGCATCAGCGACGGCTTGAGGAACAGGCCGGACTCCTGGGGGTCGTCCGCGGGCGGGGGGAGCAGGACCAGCTGCGGGGACGCGCTGCCCTCGCTGTAGCGCACGAGGAAGTTGTCCCAGCTGATGTCGGCGGCCGCCTCGCCGATGCCGAGCGCGTCGACGCCCTCGAGCTGGGCGAGCCGCTCGGGCGGCAGGAACGCGTCGGACGCGTGCAGCGCGGGCGAGCGCCCCCACCACGCCGCGAGGTCCTCCCGCGTGAAGCCGAACCCGCCGTCCTCGAACATCGCCTTGCCCTGCTGGCCGAGCCACACCTGGAAGAGCCAGAAGATCTGCGTGTAGTCGACCGACCCGTGCACCGCCGGCTCGCGGCCGGCGCCCGCGGCCGCCACGGACGCGAGCAGCGCGTCGTACTCGTCCCACGTGAGGTCGCCCTCCGGCGCCGGCACGCCCAGCTCGCCGAGCAGCGCGGTGTTCAGCTGCAGCGCGAGCGTGTTCGTGCTGGTGGGGATCGCGAACGTCTCCCCCTCGACCTGGGCCGCGGGCAGCAGCTGCTCGGGCAGCGCGTCGACGTCGATCGCCTCGCCGAGGTGCTCGTCGAGCGGCGCGATGCGCCCGGTGGACGCGTACTCGGTGAGGTACGCGAGGTCCATCTGCAGCACGTCGGGCAGGCCGCCGGCGGCCGCCTCGGTGCTGCGCGCTGTCCAGTAGTCGCCCCAGGACGCGAAGCCGGTGCGGACGTCGACGCCGGGGTACTCGTCCTCGAAGAGCGCCACGGCCTCCTCGTACCGGTCGGCCCGGCTCGTGTCGCCCCACCAGGTGAAGCGCAGGACGGTCGCGCCGTCGTCGGACGCCTCGGTGCTGCCGCCGGTGCAGGCGGCCGTGAGCGCCAGGACGGCGGCCGCCGCCGTCAGCCCGAGGCGTCGACCACCCCGTCGTCCCCGCCCGTCGTGCCGGGGCGTCGCCCCGCGCGCCTGCGCTGCCATGTGAGCCTCCTCGCTCGCCGTGCGCCCGTCCGGCTCCGTCGCCGGACGCCACCACCCTGCGACGTCGGTCGGCCCCGCCGTGCGGGGACGGACAAAAACGATCAGGCGGCCGCGCCGCACGACGCCCGGACGGTGAGGTGGGGCAGCAGCTGGACGTGCCGCGGCGGGCGCGTGGCGCGGGCGTCGCCGCCGATGCGGTCGACGACCATCCGCAGCGCCTCCTCCCCGAGCTCGCGGCGCGGCGACGTCACGGCGGTCAGCGGCACGGCCGCGAGCTCGGCGTTCTCGTCGTCGTACGCGACGACCGCGAGGTCGGCCGGGACGCCCAGCCCGCGGTCGAGCGCTGTCTCCACGAGGCGCGCGGCGTGGTCGTCGGTGTGCACGAGCGCGGCGCGGGTCCGGTTCGCGCGGCAGGCGTCGAGGAACGCGTCGAGCGCCGCGTCGAGCGCCTCGGGGTCGTCCTCGCCCTTGGGCAGGGACACCACGGGCGCCGGCCGCAGACCGAGGTCAGCCACCGCCTGCGCGTACCCGTCGCGGACCGAGGGCGCCGTCGGCGTGCGGTCGAACGAGGCGAGCGCCACCGCGTCGTGGCCGAGGCGCGCCAGGTGCTCGACCGCGAGGACAGCCCCGTGCGTGTGGTCCGTGCGGGCGCTGTCGACCGCGGCGAGCGCCGCCGTGCGCCCGGTGCTGCGCTCGAGCAGCACGGTCGGCACCGGCAGCCCCGCGAGCCACGCGGCGACCTCCGCGTCCGGGCGGTCGCGCGTCGTGGGCGCCACCACGAGGCCCTGCGCGCCCAGCGACAGCAGCCGCTCGACCTGCTTGCGCTCGGCGTCGGGCCGGTAGTGCGACACCCCGAGCACCAGCCGCGCGCGCAGCGAGGGCGCCACGGCCTCCATGCCGCGCACCACGAGCGGGAAGTGGGCGCTGGCGCTCGGGACGACGACACCGACCAGCGCGCGTGCGGCCCGGGGCTCGCGGGCACCCTCCACCGCGATGGCGCCGCCGTGCACACGGGCCAGGCGACCGGCGCGGTCGAGCTCGACGATGTCGCGCCGCACGGTGACCTCGGAGACACCCAGCTCGGCGGCGGCCCGCCCCGCACGCACGCTCCCGCGCAGCTCGACCTCGCGCAGCAGGTACTCGTGGCGCGCGCGGGGCAGCAGGGACCTCGTGGGTCGCGTCATCGCGGGCTCCTCGGGCGGTCGCGGGACGGGTGGATGATCGAAACTGTCCGATCCCGCCCGGTGCCGGCCGACCCTAGCGCAGGCTCGGGGCATGGCCGTGCTCGACGACGAGACCCCCGCCCGCACCGCACCCGACGACGGACGGCAGCGCTGGCTGTCCGTCGCCGACGACCTCCTGCGGGCCGTGCGGCCGTACGCCTCGCCGGGGCACGCGCAGCTCGCGCTGCCCGGACCGGTCAGCGCGTCCGGCGCGTGGAGCGACGGGCTCGAGGGGTACGCGCGGACGTTCCTGCTCGCCGCGTTCCGCGTCGGCGGCGAGCGCGGCGCGGACCCCGACGGGCTGCTCGAGCGCTACGCGTCCGGGCTGGCCGCCGGCACCGACCCGGCGAGCCCCGAGCGCTGGCCGCGCATGACGGAGCGCCGGCAGGCCGTCGTGGAGGCGGCGTCGGTCGCCGTGGCGCTGGCCGAGACGCGCCCCTGGCTGTGGGACCGGCTGGACGAGGGCGTCCGGCAGCGGGTCGTCGACTGGTTCGCGAACATCGTGGGCACCAGCGGCTACCGCAACAACTGGCTGTGGTTCCAGGACGTCGTCGAGGGCTTCCTGGCGGAGGTGGGCGGGCCGTGGAGCCAGGACGACCTCGACCGGAACGACGCCCTGCGCGAGGACCTGTACGTCGGCGACGGCTGGTACTCCGACGGACGCGGCCGCGACGGCGAGCGGCAGAGCTTCGACCACTACGCGGGCTGGGCGTGGCACCTCTACCCGCTGCTGCACGCCCGGCTGCGGAAGCGGCCGCTCGACGCCGTGCACGCGCAGCGCCTGCACGCGTTCCTCGACCAGGCGCGGCACCTCGTCGGCACGTCCGGCGCGCCGCTGCTGCAGGGACGGTCCGTCACCTACCGCGCGGCCGTGCTGGCACCCGTGTGGGCAGGCGCGCTCGCCGGCGCGACGCCGCTGGACCCGGGCGAGACGCGCACCCTCGCGTCCGGGGTGCTCGAGCACTTCCTCGCCGCCGGCGCGGTGGACGCGCGCGGGCTCCTGCCGATCGGCTGGCACGGGCCGTTCCCGGCCCTGCGGCAGCTGTACTCGGGTGGCGCGTCGCCGTACTGGGCGAGCAAGGCGTTCCTGGGGCTGCTGCTGCCCGCGGACCACGCGGTGTGGACCGCGCCCGCGCCGGCCGTCCCGGCGGGGCCGCCGGAGGTCGTCGCGATGCCCGCGCCGGGGTGGCTGGTCGTGCGGACTCCGCGCGACGGCGTCGTCCGCGTCCTCAACCACGGCTCCGACCGGGTGCTCGAGCCGACCACGGCGCCCCGCGCCGACGACCCGTTCTACCGCCGGCTCGGGTACTCGACGACGACCTCGCCGCAGCTGACGCGCGACGCGGTCGCGGCCCCGCTCGAGTCGCACACCGCGCTGCTCGACGCGGCGGGCGCGCCCTCCCACCGCGACGCGGTCCGCCGCGTGCACCTGGGCGCGACCTCCGCGGTGTCGCGCTCCGACGTGCACTGGCTCGACGTCCCCGGCTCCCCCGCGGCCGCGGACCACGCCGCGTGGGCGGGTGTCCGGCGCGGGCCCGCCCTCACCACCGCCTCGGTCGTGCACGGCGTGCACGAGCTGCGGCTCGCGTGGTGGCGGCCCGCGGCGGACGACCCGGTCGGGCGCCCCGACGCGGCCGCGGCCTGGCCCGCCGACCCCGGCCCGTGGCGTGCCCACCTGGGCGGCTGGCCGCTCGCCGCCGCCGAGCGCGACGACGTCCGCGTCGAGCGGACGGCGGACCGCGTGGTCCTGCGCCGCGCCGACGGCACGCTCAGCGCCGTGCGGGCCGTCGCCGGGCTCGACGAGCCGGGGGTCACCTGGCGCGACGGCGCGGACCCGTTCGCGCGGTGGTCGGCGACGCCGTGGCTGCGCGGCACCGCGCCCGTCGCCGCCGGCCAGGTCGTGGCCGCGCTCGTGGTGCTCGCGGGGAGACCCATGGACGTCGACCTCGACGTCGTCGCCGCGGTCGAGGCGCGAGGCGCGGACGTCGTCGTGCGGTGGCGCGACGGACGCACGGACGTCGTGCCCGCCGGGACGGAGCTCGCGGCGTGAGCGGGCCCGCAGCCGCCGTCGTGCTCGGGGACGCCGCGCTCCTGC
The DNA here is from genome assembly GCF_042667215.1 of Cellulomonas sp. NPDC057328. NCBI lineage: Bacteria > Bacillati > Actinomycetota > Actinomycetes > Micrococcales > Cellulomonadaceae > Cellulomonas > Cellulomonas sp. NPDC057328. The sequence continues at coordinate 5,809 of NZ_JBHUZW010000032.1, forward strand.
CCCGCCTGCTGGACGCGCGCGCGCTCGACGAGCTGCGCGCGCACGTCGACCTGCGCGACGACGTCGTGACGCCCGCCTCCGTCGCGCAGGCCGGGCTCGACGACGTCGCCGTGCTCGTCACGGGCTGGGGCGCGCCGCCCCTCGACGCCGCCGCGCTCGACGCGATGCCGTGCCTGCGTCTCGTCGTGCACACGGCCGGCACGGTCAAGTCCCTCGTCACGCCGGCGGTCTGGGAGCGCGGGGTGCGGGTGTCGAGCGGTGCCGCGACGAACGCCGTGCCCGTCGCCGAGTACGCCTTGGCCATGGTGCTGCTGGCCGGCAAGCGCGTCGGCGAGGCCGCCGAGCACTACGCGACGGGTCGCCGGCTCGACGCCTGGCGCCCGGCCGGCGAGGTCGGCAACAACGGTGCGACGGTCGGTGTGGTCGGGGCATCACGCACCGGGCGCCGCCTGCTCGAGCTGCTGCGCCCGTTCGACCTGCGCCCGCTCCTGCACGACCCGTCCGTGACGCCCGCGCAGGCCACGGCGCTCGGTGCCGAGCTGCTGCCGCTCGACGCGCTCCTGACGGCCTCGGACGTGGTCACGCTGCACGCGCCCGCGCTCCCCGCCACCCACCGCATGATCGGCGCCGCCCAGCTCGCCCGGATGCGCGACGGGACGACGCTGCTCAACACGGCCCGCGGCAGCCTCGTCGACACCGACGCACTCACCGCCGAGGTGCTGCGCGGGCGGCTGCGCGCGGTGCTCGACGTGACCGACCCCGAGCCGCTGCCGCCCGACCACCCGCTGTTCGACGCCCCCGGGGCCGTGCTCACGCCGCACGTGGCCGGCTCCCTCGGCAACGAGCTGCGCCGGCTCGGGGACGAGGCGGTCGCCGAGGTCGGGCGGTGGGTGCGCACCGGCGCGCTGCGCTCCGAGGTGCGTGCGGACGACCTCGCGCGCATCGCCTGACACGCACCGCCGCCCGGGCGCGCGGGCACCGGGGACCCCACCTACCGTGGCCCGCAGGAGGTGCACCATGCTGACGACCGACGTCGCGCCCGGGGTCCACCGGCTCGCGCACGCGTACGTGAACTGCTACCTGGTCGAGGGCGACGACGGCCGCCTGACGATCGTCGACACCGGCCTGCCCGACACCTGGCCGCTGCTCGGCCACGCCGTGCGCGCGCTGGGCCGCCGCCCCGACGACGTCGCCGCGGTGGTCCTCACGCACGCGCACTTCGACCACACGGGCTCGGCCGCCGCGGCGCAGCGCCGGCTGGGCGTGCCGATCTGGGTGCACCCCGAGGACGCCACGCTGGCGGCGCACCCGTACCAGTACCTGCACGAGCGCCCCCGCGCCGCGTACCCGGTCCGCCACCCGCTCGGCCTCGTGCCGCTCACGGCGATGCTGGCCGCCGGCGCGTGGCGCGTCCCCGGCGTCACCGGCACGACGCCGATCCCGACGGAGGGCGCCCTGCCGGTGCCCGGCTCGCCCGTCGTCGTCCTCTCCCCCGGCCACACCCTCGGCCACGTCGCGCTGCACCTGCCGGACCGGGACGCGCTCCTGTCCGGCGACGCCCTCGTGACCCTCGACCCGTACACCTACGGGCGCGGACCGCAGATCGTGGCCGGCGCGGCCACCGCCGACAGCGTGCAGGCGCTCGCGTCGCTCGACGCGCTGGCGGCCACGGGCGCGTCCGTCGTCCTGCCCGGGCACGGCGAGCCGTGGACGGAGGGCGTCGCGTCCGCCGTCGAGCACGCGCACCGGGTCGGCCCGCACTGACGGGCGCCGCACCACGGTCCGCCGGGGGCCTCGGTGCCGGAGCGTCGCCCGCCCGGCGGTCTCGTCGTCGTGGAGGTGAGGACGTGAGCAGCACGGCGCCGGACGGCGTCGCCCCGAACGCGGCCCCGCCCGGGCCCGGGGCGGACCTCGACGTCCTGTCGGAGCGGCGCGCGGTCCGCGACACCTACCGCAGCCTGCGGCTCGCGCTGGTGGCGCTCGTGGTGCTCCTCGGGGCCGCCGTCGCGCTGGAGGCGGTCGCGGCGCGCTGCTGGCAGACGTCCGTGAGCGCGTACTACTGGACCGGCGCGCACGACCCGCTCGTCGGCGCGCTCTGCGCGATCGGCGTCGTCCTGCTCGTCTACCGCAGCTCCTCGGACCTCGAGAACACGGCGCTCGACCTGGCCGGTGCCCTCGCGCTCGTCGTCGCCCTGACACCGACCGGCCAGGAACCGACGTGTGCGGCTGCCACGGCGCCCGAGGTGCCCGTCGACGTCGTCCCCGGCGTGCAGACCGGCATCGGCGCGCTGCTCGTCGCGGGGACCCTCGCGGCCGCGGTGCGGCTCGTCGTCCGGCGCCGGTCGGCGCTGACCCGCCTCGACCGCGTCGTGCGTGTCGTCACGGGTGTGCTGCTCGCCGGGCTCGGTGCCCTCTTCCTCCTCGACGCCGACCGCTTCGCCACGACGGCGCACGACCTCGCCGCCGTCGGCCTCTTCCTCGCGACCGCCGCGGTCGTCCTCCTGCGCGCGTTCCGGGCACGCGCCGTCTCCGCGCGGTGGGCGGGCGCGTACTCCGCCGTCGGGGTGGCGCTGGTGCTGGCCCTCGCCACCGTCGTCGCGCTGCGGGCCACCGTGCCGACGTGGCGGCACGCGGTGCTCGTCACCGAGGCGGCGCTCGTGGTTCTGTTCGCGGTGTTCTGGGTGCTGCAGACGATCGAGCTCTGGGGCACGGACGGGCCGCGCCGGAGCGGCCCGGCCCGCACCGCTGCCTAGGTGTCCTAGGGCCGCGCCGGCGCGACGTCGGTGCCGCGGAGGTCGACGACGGCGCTGCACGTGGCGACCTCGCCCACGGCGGTCCGCAGCCGCGCCTCCAGCCCGAGACGCTCGACGCCGTCCGTGTCCACGCGGGGCAGCGTGAGCGACCACTGCGCCGCGCCGTCGTCGTCCGCCGGCGCCGTGGTGGTCCACGTCCGCCCGTCGTCGAGGTCCGTCGCGACGACGGAGATCTCCGTCGGCGGCAGGGGCATCGACGCCGCGCCGCCCCACCACTGCACGGTGACGCCTGACGGGTCCACGCGCGTGCGCTCCCACCACCCGAACCGTCGCTCGCGGGTCCAGTGCACCTCCCGGACGACCTCGGCGACCAGTCCGGTCTCCGGCGGCACGACGCAGTCCTCGCCCAGCGTGCGCGACGACCCGCCGGCCGACCACGTCGGGAACGCACCGCCCACGCCCAGCACCACGAGCACCACGGCGGCCACGGTCAGGCCGCGCCCCACCGCGGACGGGCCCGACGGCGGCGCCCAGCCGGGCGGTCGTCGCGCGGCGAGCACGCGCGTGCCGACGACCTGGTCCGCGAACGTCCGCCCGTGGACGTCCAGCCCCGCGCGCACGTAGCCGAGGAGCAGGAACGCGTCGAGCAGGTGCGCGAGCTGGCGCAGCAGCGTGCGCAGCATGCCGACCGGCCGACCTGTGACCGCGTCGACGACCACGATGCCGACGGCGCGCTTGCCCGGAGTGGCCCCGGTCCACGCCTGCAGGGCGGCGAGGGCGGCGACCGCCCCCACCAGCACGGCCGACGACGTCCACGGCGCGGCGTCCGTCCCGGACACCGGGCCGAGCCCCGGCCACAGCCGGGGCGCCGAGGCGTCGGTGCCGAGCGTCAGCCACGCGAGCGCCGCGAGCACCGCGCTGTCGAGCACGACGGCCACGACGCGCGACCACCACCACGCCACGCGAGCGTGGTGCACCTCGGCGACGGGCAGGGCGTGCGCGACGGCGGTCACCGCCACATCCTGGCAGCGCGCCGCGGCCCGCGGGGCCGGTCCACGTGCCCGACGTCGGGCACTGCCGGACGCACACCGCGCCCGCCACCGGATGCGCGACGGCCGCCGCCCGGGTCGGGCGACGGCCGTCGAGACCTGCAGGTGCGTCAGGCGATGCGGGTGCGGGTCTGCTCCTCGTCACCGATCTTGTGCACGACGACCGTGTTGGTCGACCCGACGACGCCCACGGGCGTGCCGGCGACGACGACCACGTAGTCGCCCACCTCGGCGAGGCCGTTGGCGCGCAGCGTCTGGTCCACCTGGCTGACCATGACGTCCGTGCTCTCGACCTCGGGCACCTGGTACGTCTGCACGCCCCACGAGAGGGACAGCAGGTTGCGCACCGACTCCTCGGGCGTGAAGGCGAGCAGCGGGATCGACGAGCGCAGGCGCGACATGCGACGCGCCGAGTCACCGGACTGCGTGAAGGTGACGAGGTACTTCACGCCGATGACCTCGCCGATCTCCGCCGCGGCGCGCGTGATGGCGCCACCGCGCGTCGACGGCACGGACCCGAGGGGCGCGATGCGCTCCCGGCCGAGCTCCTCGGTGCTCTCGATGATGCGGGCCATCGTGCGGACCGCCTCGATCGGGTAGTCGCCGACGCTCGTCTCGCCGGAGAGCATCACCGCGTCGGCGCCGTCGAGCACCGCGTTGGCGCAGTCGGACGCCTCGGCACGCGTCGGGCGCGGGCTCGTGATCATCGACTCGAGCACCTGCGTCGCGACGATGACCGGCTTGGCGTTGCGGCGCGCGAGCTCGACCGCGCGCTTCTGCACGAGCGGCACCTGCTCGAGGGGCAGCTCGACGCCCAGGTCGCCGCGGGCGACCATGATGCCGTCGAACGCCTGGACGATCTCGGTGAGGTTCTCGACGGCCTGCGGCTTCTCGATCTTGGCGACGACCGGGACGACCCGGCCCTCCTCCTCCATGATCCGGCGCACGTCGTCGTAGTCGGCCGCGGTGCGGACGAACGACAGGGCGATGATGTCGGCGCCGACGTTGAGGGCCCAGCGCAGGTCCTCCTCGTCCTTGTCGCTCATCGCGGGCACCGACACGGCGACGCCGGGCAGGTTGAGGCCCTTGTTGTTGGACACCGGGCCCGGGACCTCGACGCGCGTGACGACGTCGTTGCCCTCGACGGACGTGACCCGCACGAGCACCTTGCCGTCGTCGATGAGGATCGGGTCGCCGGGCTTGACGTCGCCCGGCAGGCCCTTGAACGTCGTCGAGACGCGCTCCTTGGTGCCCTCGATGTCGTCCGTGGTGATCGTGAAGACGTCGCCGACGGCGAGCTGGTGCTTGCCCTCGACGAAGCGGCCGAGGCGGATCTTGGGGCCCTGCAGGTCGACGAGGACGGCCACCGACCGGCCCGAGGCCTTGGCCGCGGCACGCACGTTGTCGTACACGCGCTTGTGCACCTCGGTGTCGCCGTGGCTGCGGTTCAGGCGGGCGACGTCCATCCCCGCGTCGACGAGGGCCTGGACCTGCTCGGCCGACTCCGTGGCGGGGCCGATGGTGCAGACGATCTTGGCTCTACGCATGGTTCGAGACTAAGCCTTCCTGGGGTGCCGGCCACAGGCCGGACGTCCCGGCACGGGCCGCGCACCAGCAGGTACGCGGCCCGGGTCGGTTCGAGGGGGTTCGGATCGGGGGACGGGCGGGAGGTCAGGGACGCAGCGCGACGGTGCTGGCGGTGACGGGGACCGGGAGCTCGGAGGACCCGGACAGGTACGCGTCGACCGCGGCGGCCGCGGCGCGGCCCTCGGCGATGGCCCACACGACGAGCGACTGCCCGCGTCCCGCGTCGCCCGCGACGAACACGCCCGGCACGTCGGTCGCGAACTCCTCGTCGCGCGCGACGAGCCCGCGGTCCGTCGTGGTGACGCCGAGCTGGCCGGTCAGCACGTCGGTCTCCGGACCGGTGAAGCCCATCGCGAGCAGCACGAGGTCGGCGGGGATCTCGCGCTCGGTGCCCGCCCTGGGCACGCGGCGGCCGTCGGGCAGGTACTCGGTCTCGGCGACGCGGAGGCGCTGCACGCGCCCGGCGTCGTCGCCGACGAACGCGACCGTGGACGCGAGGTACGCGCGCTCGCCGCCCTCCTCGTGCGAGGACGAGACCTCGAACGTCACCGGGTCGGTCGGCCACGGCTGGTGCGCCGGCCGCTCCTCGGGCGGACGCTTGCCGATGGCCAGCGTCGTCACCGACGCGGCGCCCTGGCGCAGGGCGGTGCCGAGGCAGTCGGAGCCGGTGTCGCCGCCGCCGATGATGACGACGTGCTTGCCCTCGGCCGTGATCTGGCCCGGCACGTCCTTGCCCGCGACGACCGCGTTGGCCTGGTGCAGGTACTCCATCGCGGGGTGGACGCCCGCGAGGTCGAGCCCGTCGACCCGGGGCTGGCGCGGCACGGTGGCGCCGGTCGCGACGACGATCGCGTCGTAGCGTGCCTGCAGCTGCGCCCACGTGACGTCCCGGCCGACCTCGACGCCGGCACGGAAGCGCGTGCCCTCGGCCCGCATCTGCTCGAGCCGGCGGTCGATGTGCTCCTTCTCGAGCTTGAAGTCGGGCACGCCGTAGCGCAGCAGGCCGCCGATCTCGTCGTCGCGCTCGTAGACCGCGACGGTGTGCCCGGCGCGCGTGAGCTGCTGCGCGGCGGCCAGGCCCGCGGGGCCCGACCCGACCACGGCGACGGTGTGCCCGGTCAGGCGCTGCGGCACCTGCGGCGTCACCAGCCCGCGCGCGAACGCCTCGTCGATGATCGTGACCTCGACGTTCTTGATGGTCACCGGCGGCTGGTTGATGCCGAGGACGCAGCTCGACTCGCACGGCGCCGGGCAGATGCGCCCGGTGAACTCGGGGAAGTTGTTCGTCGCGTGCAGGCGGTCGATGGCGTCGGCCCACTGCCCGCGCCACACGAGGTCGTTCCACTCGGGGATGAGGTTCCCGAGCGGGCAGCCGTTGTGGCAGAAGGGGATGCCGCAGTCCATGCAGCGGCCCGCCTGCTCCTTGAGGAACGGCTGGCCGGCGACCAGGTGGGCGTGCACGTCCTTCCAGTCGCGCAGGCGCACCTCGACGGGGCGGTTGGGCGGGAGCTCGCGCTCCCGCACCTTCAGGAAGCCGCGGGGATCAGCCACGGGCCACCTCCAGGATCTTGTCCCACACGCCCGGCGCGGTCGGGTCGAGGCCCTCGGCCTCGGCCGTCGCGAGCGCGCTCCGGACGCGTGCGTACTCGGTGGGCAGCAGGCGCGTGAAGCGCGCCCGGGTGCCCGCGGGGTCCTCGAGGAGCTGGGCCGCCACCGGCGACCCCGTCTCCTCGGCGTGCGCGCGCAGCAGCCGCTCGACCAGCGCCGCGTCGTCGTCGTCCAGGGGCGCGAGCGACAGCTCGCCGGAGCGGACGGCCTCGAGGTTCACCAGCGCCGGCTGCAGGTCGAGCACGTAGGCCGTGCCGCCCGACATGCCGGCGCCGAAGTTGCGGCCGGTCCGGCCGAGCACGACCACCGTGCCGCCCGTCATGTACTCGCAGGCGTGGTCGCCGACGCCCTCGACCACGAGCGTCGCGCCGGAGTTGCGGACGCCGAACCGCTCGCCCACGAGACCGCGCAGGAAGATCTGCCCGTTCGTCGCGCCGTAGCCGATGACGTTGCCCGCGATGACGTTGTGCTCGCTCGAGAGGACCGAGCTGCGGTCCGGCCGTACGACGATCCGGCCGCCGGAGAGGCCCTTGCCGACGTAGTCGTTGGCGTCGCCGAACAAGCGCAGCGTGATGCCCCGCGGCAGGAAGGCGCCGAACGACTGGCCGGCCGACCCGGTCAGGGTCACGTCGATCGTGTCGTCCGGCAGGCCCTGCCCGCCGTACCGCTTGGTGACGTGGTGGCCGAGCATGGTGCCGACGGTGCGGTTCACGTTGCGGACCGGCAGGTCGATGCGCACCGGCTCACCGCGCTCGAGGGCGTCGCCGGCCATCGCGACGAGCTGGTTGTCGAGCGCCCGCGACAGGCCGTGGTCCTGCTGCTTGACGTGGTGCAGCGCGGACCCGGGCAGCGGCTGCGGCTGCGCGAGCACGGGCGTCAGGTCGAGCCCGGCGGCCTTCCAGTGGTCCACGGCCTGGCGCGTGTCGAGCATCTCGACGTGGCCGACCGCCTCCCGGAGGCTGCGGAACCCGAGCTCGGCGAGCAGCTCGCGGACCTCCTGCGCGATGAACTCGAAGAACGTCACGACGAACTCGGGCTTGCCCGTGAACCGGGCCCGCAGCTCGGGGTTCTGCGTCGCGACGCCCACCGGGCACGTGTCGAGGTGGCAGACGCGCATCATGACGCAGCCGGAGACCACGAGGGGCGCCGTCGCGAAGCCGAACTCCTCGGCGCCGAGCAGCGCGCCGACGACCACGTCGCGCCCGGTCTTCAGCTGGCCGTCGACCTGCACCACGACGCGGTCGCGCAGGTCGTTCAGCACGAGCGTCTGCTGGGTCTCGGCGAGGCCGATCTCCCACGGCGTGCCGGCGTGCTTGAGCGACGTCAGCGGCGAGGCGCCGGTGCCGCCGTCGTGGCCGGAGATCAGCACGACGTCGGAGTGCGCCTTGGCGACGCCCGCGGCGATCGTCCCGACGCCGAACTCGCTGACGAGCTTGGTGTGGATGCGCGCCGACGGGTTCGCGTTCTTGGCGTCGTGGATCAGCTGCGCCAGGTCCTCGATGGAGTAGATGTCGTGGTGCGGCGGCGGCGAGATGAGGCCGACGCCCGGCGTCGAGTGCCGCGTCTTCGCCACCCACGGGTACACCTTGTGCCCGGGCAGCTGACCGCCCTCGCCGGGCTTGGCGCCCTGCGCGAGCTTGATCTGGATGTCGTCGGCGTTCGTCAGGTACTCGCTGGTCACGCCGAAGCGGCCGGACGCGATCTGCTTGATCGCCGAGCGGCGCTCGGGGTCGTGCAGACGCTCCGGGTCCTCGCCGCCCTCGCCGGTGTTCGACTTGCCGCCGAGGCGGTTCATCGCGATCGCGAGCGTCTCGTGCGCCTCGGCGGAGATCGACCCGTACGACATGGCGCCCGTCTGGAAGCGCTTGACGATCTCGCTGACCGGCTCCACCTCGTCGACCGGCACGGGCGGGCGCACGCCGTCCTTGAACCGCAGCAGGCCGCGCAGCGTCATCAGCCGCTCCGACTGCTCGTCCACGCGCTGCGTGTACTGGCGGAAGACGTCCATCTGACGCGTGCGCGTCGAGTGCTGGAGCCGGAACACCGTCTCCGGGTCGAAGAGGTGCTCCTCCCCCCCGCGCCGCCACTGGTACTCGCCGCCGACCGCGAGGCGCTGGTGCGCCTGCCGGTTGCCGCTCGCCGGGTACGCGTCGGCGTGGCGCGCCGCCACCTCCGCGGCGATGACGTCGAGGCCGATGCCGCCGAGGCGGCTCGTGGTCCCGGTGAAGTACTTCTCGACGAGCGCGTGGGACAGGCCGATCGCCTCGAAGACCTGCGCGCCGCGGTACGACGCGATCGTCGAGATGCCCATCTTCGACATCACCTTGAGGACGCCCTTGCCGAGCGCCTTGATGAGGTTCGCGACGGCCTTCTCGGGGGCGACGCCCGGCAGGAAGCCGCCACGAGCGAGCTCCTCGACCGACTCCATCGCGAGGTACGGGTTCACCGCCGCGGCGCCGTAGCCGATCAGCAGGGCGACGTGGTGCACCTCGCGCACGTCGCCGGCCTCGACGACGAGCGAGATCTGCGTGCGGGTGTGGCGGCGCAGCGTGTGGTGGTGCACCGCGGACAGCAGCAGCAGCGACGGGATCGGCGCCAGGTCGGCGTCGGAGTTGCGGTCCGACAGGACGAGGAAGCTGACACCCTCCTCGACCGCGCGGTCGACCTCGGCGAAGATCTCCTCGAGCCGCTTCTCGAGGGCCGCTCCCCCGCCGTCGACCTTGTACAGGCCGCGGATCGTGGCCGCGCGGAAGCCGAGCGACGGCTCCTTGGCGACGTGCACGATCTTGGCGAGCTGGTCGTTGTCGAGCACCGGGAACGGCAGCGCGAGCTTGCGCGCGTGCTCGGGCCCGTCGGCCAGCAGGTTCGGCTCGGGGCCGATGGCGCCGCCGATCGACGTCACGAGCTCCTCGCGGATCGCGTCGAGCGGCGGGTTCGTCACCTGCGCGAACATCTGCGTGAAGTAGTCGAACAGCAGCCGGGGGCGCTGCGAGAGCACGGCGACGGGCGTGTCGGAGCCCATCGCCCCGAGCGGCTCCGCACCGGCGGCCGCCATGGGCGACAGGAGGATCTTCAGCTCCTCCTCGGTGTAGCCGAACGCGCGCTGGCGGCGACGCACCGAGGCGCTCGAGTGCGACACGTGGTCACGCTCGGGCAGCTGCTCGAGGCGCACGAGGTTCTCCTCGAGCCACTGCGCGTACGGCCGGCGCGCGGCGAGCTGCGACATGACCTCGGCGTCCGCGACGATCCGGCCCTGGCCGGTGTCGACGAGGAAGAAGATGCCCGGCTCGAGGCGGCCCTTCGCCACCACGGACGCCGGGTCGATCTCCAGCACGCCGGCCTCGGACGCGCAGACGACGAGCCCGTCCTCGGTCACCCAGTAGCGACCCGGGCGCAGGCCGTTGCGGTCCTGCATCGAGCCGATGACCGTGCCGTCGGTGAACGTCATCGCGGCGGGGCCGTCCCACGGCTCCATGAGCGTCGAGTGGTACTCGAAGAACGCGCGCGTCGCCGGGTCCATCTGCGCGTGGTTCTCCCACGGCTCCGGGATCATCATCGTCATCGCGTGCGGCAGCGAGCGGCCGGCGAGGTGCAGCAGCTCGAGCACCTCGTCGAAGCTGCCCGAGTCCGACCCGCCCGGCGTGCACACCGGCAGCAGCGGGGCGAGGTCGCCGAGCGCCTCGGAGGCGAGCATGCCCTCGCGCGCCGCCATCCAGTTGCGGTTGCCGCGCACCGTGTTGATCTCGCCGTTGTGGGCGATCATCCGGAACGGCTGCGCGAGCGGCCACGACGGGAACGTGTTCGTGGAGAAGCGCGAGTGGACGAGCGCGATCTCGGACGCGTAGCGCGGGTCGGACAGGTCCGCGAAGAACGGCTCCAGCTGCCCCGGCGTGAGCATGCCCTTGTAGACGATGGTGCGCGCGGACAGCGAGGCGAAGTAGACGCCGGCCTCCCGCTCGGCCCGCTTGCGCAGGCGGTAGGTGCGCCGGTCCAGCTCGATGCCGGCCAGCTCGCGCGAGGGGTCCGCCACGACGAGCTGGCGGAAGGCGGGCATCGACGCGCGCGCGGTGGGCCCGACGAGGTCCGCGGTGACCACGACCTCGCGCCACGCGAGGACGTCCAGCTTCTCCTCCGCCGCGATGGCCTCGACCGTGCGCACGGCGCGCTGCTGGTCCGCCTCGTCGACGGGCAGGAACGCCATGCCGATCGCGTAGCGGCCGGCGGGCGGCAGCTCCGCGTCGACGACGTCGCGCAGGAAGGCGTCGGGGATCTGGGTGAGGATGCCCGCGCCGTCGCCGCTGTCCTCCTCGGCGCCGACGGCGCCGCGGTGGTCGAGGTTGAGCAGCGCCGTCAGGCCGGCGTCGACGATGTCGCGGCCGGGCGTGCCGCGGAGCGTGGCGACCCAGGCGAACCCGCACGCGTCGTGCTCGGCGGCGGGGTCGTAGAGGCCGTGCCGGGCAGGCGCACCGGGGGCGCCGGGGCTCACGGGCGACGTGGACATCAGCACCGTCCTCACAGTCCCCGGGCTCGGGGCATCGCAACAACAGGGGGGAGTACAGGGACGTCGTCGGCCCGGTGTGGAGGCGACTATACGACCCGCGCGCACGCGCAGGGGTCGCCGCCTCGGATGATGGCCGGACGGTGCCCGACCGCCCCGGTCACCGGGCGGGAGCGGAGGCGTCCGCCTCGTCGTCCTGCGTCGTGGGGGGTGTCCGCAGGAGGGTCGCGTCACGTCCTGGATGCAGACGGCCGACCAGCACGAACGCTACCAGCGCACCGAGCCCGACCACGACCGACGTCCAGACGTTGAGGCGCAGGCCCAGGACCGTCTCCGCGGGGTCGATCCGCAGCAGCTCGATCCACAGCCGGCCCGCGGTGTAGAAGGCGACGTACAGCCAGAACACGCGCCCGTGCCCGAGCCGGAACCGTCGGTCGAGCCAGACGAGCAGCGCGGCGGCCGCCAGGTTCCACAGCAGCTCGTACAGGAACGTCGGGTGGAACAGGGTCCCGGGCTCGAAGCCCGCCGGCAGGTGCGCCTCGTCGATCTGCAGGCCCCACGGCAGCGTCGTCGGACCGCCGAAGAGCTCCTGGTTGAACCAGTTGCCGAGCCGGCCGATCGCCTGCGCGACGAGCAGGCCGGGGGCGAGCGCGTCCGCGAAGGGCGCGAGCCGCACGCCGTGGCGCCGGCAGCCGATCCACGCCCCGACGGCGCCGAACGCGACCGCGCCCCAGATGCCGAGGCCGCCCTCCCACACGTACAGCGCCCGGACCGGGTCCCCGCCGGGCCCGAAGTACGCGTCGGGCGAGCTGAGGACGTGGTAGATGCGGCCGCCGACGATGCCGAACGGCACGGCCCAGTACGTGATGTCGAGCACCGTCTCGGGGTCGCCGCCGCGTGCGGCCCACCGGCGCCGCGTGAGGACGACCGCCGCGGCGATGCCGAGCAGGATCGCGAACGCGTACGCCCGCAGCGGGAACGGCCCCAGGTGCCACACGCCCTGCGAGGGGCTGGGGATCCCGGCCGCCACCACGGCGGCGGCGAGCGTCACCGCGGCGACCTGTCGGCGGACCGGACGCCCTCGGCGAGCCCCGCCACCACGGACTGCAGCGCGTCGATGCCGGCCGTCTCGTCGGGCGCGTCGAGCAGCGGGCGCACGAACGCCGAGCCGACGATGACGCCGTCGGCGTACGAGGCGACCTGCGCGGCCTGCTCCGGCCGCGACACGCCCAGACCCACGCACACGCGCGACGCGCCGGCCGCGCGGGTGTCGGCGACCAGCTGCTGCGCGCGGTCGCCGACCGTGGCGCGCTCCCCCGTGACGCCCATCGTGGACGCCGCGTAGACGAAGCCGCGGCTCGCCGCCGCGGTCGAGGCCAGCCGCTCGGGCGTGGAGCTCGGCGCGACGAGGAACACGCGGTCGAGACCGTGCGCGTCGGCCGCCGCCATCCAGTCGGCGGCCTCGTCGGGGATGAGGTCCGGCGTGATGAGTCCGGCACCGCCCGCGGCCGCGAGGTCGCGCGCGTAGGCGTCGACGCCGTAGCGCAGGACGAGGTTCCAGTACGTCATGACGAGCACCGGGGCACCGGCGTCGGCGACCTGCTCGACCGCCAGGAGCGTGTCCCGGACGCGCGTGCCGCCCGCCAGGGCCGCGTCGACCGCGCGCTGGATCAGCGGGCCGTCCATGACGGGGTCGGTGTACGGCATGCCGAGCTCGACGACGTCGACGCCCGCCTCGACCATCGCGCGGACCGCGCGGACGGACCCCGGCACCGACGGGAACCCCACGGGCAGGTACCCGATGAGTGCGGCGCGCGGGTCCGCACCCGCCGCCAGCGTGTCGAGCCGCTCCGCGGACCGCGACCGGACCTGCGTCGTGCTCACAGCTGCTCCCCCTCGTCGGCCTTGACCACCGGCTCGTCCTCGATGAGGCCGAACCACGCGGCCGCGGTCGCCACGTCCTTGTCGCCGCGCCCCGAGAGGTTGACGAGCACCACGGCGTCCCGGCCGTCCGCCGCCCAGGTGCGCGCCTCGGCGCCGATCTGGATGGCCCCGGCGAGGGCGTGCGCGGACTCGATGGCGGGGATGATGCCCTCGGTGCGGCACAGCAGCTCGAACGCCTGCATGGCCTCGACGTCCGTCACGGGGCGGTAGGTGGCACGGCCGATGTCGTGCAGCCACGCGTGCTCGGGCCCGACGCTCGGGTAGTCGAGCCCCGCCGACACCGAGTGGCTCGGCAGCGTCTGGCCGTCCTCGTCCTGGAGCAGGTAGCTGCGCGCACCGTGCAGCACGCCGGGCACCCCGCCCGAGAACCGGGCAGAGTGCCGGCCGGACTCGACGCCCTCGCCACCCGCCTCGAAGCCGAACAGCCGCACCTCGGGGTCGTCGAGGAACGCGTTGAAGACGCCCATCGCGTTCGAGCCGCCGCCGACGCACGCCACGACGGCGTCCGGCAGGTGCCCGGTCTCCTCGAGCAGCTGCGCCCGCGCCTCGTCACCGATGACCTTGTGGAAGTCGCGCACCATCTCGGGGAACGGGTGCGGGCCGGTCACGGTGCCGAGCAGGTAGTGCGTCGTGTCGACGTTGGCGACCCAGTCGCGCAGCGCCTCGTTGATCGCGTCCTTGAGCGTGCGCGACCCGATGGTGACCGGCACGACCTCGGCCCCGAGCAGGCGCATGCGCGCGACGTTGAGCGCCTGTCGCTGCGTGTCCTCCTCGCCCATGTAGATCGTGCACTCGAGGTCCATCAGCGCGCACGCCGTCGCGGTCGCGACCCCGTGCTGCCCGGCGCCGGTCTCGGCGATGACGCGCTTCTTGCCCATGCGCTTCACGAGCAGGGCCTGGCCGAGCACGTTGTTGATCTTGTGCGAGCCCGTGTGGTTGAGGTCCTCGCGCTTGAGGAACACGCGCACGCCCTCGCCCACGTGCGCCGCGAACCGCGGCACCTCGGTGATCGGGTTGGGGCGTCCCGTGTACGTCCGGTGCAGGCGCTCGAGCTCGTCGGCGAACGTCGGGTCGGCGAGCGCCTTGTGGTACTCCGTGTCGAGCTCGTCGAGGGCCGCGATGAGCGCCTCGGGCACGAACCGACCGCCGAACTCGCCGAAGTACGGGCCCTCGTGCGCGCCCAGCGTGCCGCCGCTGCGCAGCACGTCCCGCATGCGCCGGCTCACCTGGCTGCGTCCCGTCGCGGTCACTGGCGCACCGCCCGCAACGAGGGGTGGGCACCGGCCGCGACGAGGTCCGCGACGGACTGCCGCGGCGCGTCGTCGGTCACGAGCGCCTCGCCCACGAGGACGACGTCCGCACCGGCGCGGGCGTAGTCCATGACGTCGTGCGGGCCCCGCACACCGGACTCGGCGACCTTGACGACGTCCGACGGGATCGCCGGCGCGACGCGCGCGAAGGTGTTCCGGTCGACGTCGAGGGTCTTGAGGTCGCGGGCGTTCACGCCGATGACGCGCGCACCGGCGTCCACCGCGCGGGCGACCTCCTCGGTGTCGTGCACCTCGACGAGGGCCGTCATGCCGAGCGAGTGGACCCGCTCCACGAGCGACTCGAGCACGGTCTGCTCCAGCGCGGCGACGATGAGGAGCACGAGGTCGGCGCCGTGGGCGCGCGCCTCCCACACCTGGTACGGCGTCACGACGAAGTCCTTGCGCAGCACGGGCACGTCGACACGTGCGCGCACGGCGTCGAGGTCCTCCAGCGAGCCGTTGAACCGGCGCCGCTCGGTGAGCACCGAGATCGCGACGGCACCGCCCTTGGCGTACTCCGCCGCCAGGGCCGCCGGGTCGCTGATGGTCGCGAGCGTGCCCTTGCTGGGGCTCGACCGCTTCACCTCGGCGATGACGGTCACGGCGTCGTCCACCTTGAGGCGGTTCACGCACTGCACCGCGGACTCGCGCCGTGCGGCGCGCTCCTTCAGCTCGGCCAGCGGCGTCGCGGCCTCTCGGGCGGCGAGGTCCTCCCGGACCCCCGCGACGATGTCGTCCAGCACGGTCATCGGCGGCTCATCCCCTTCGCCCGGTCGGAACGGCTGCCGTCCCCGTGCGCGCCCTCCCCGGTGCACCGGCTGCCGACTGGCCATCGTAGACGTGCCCTGGACCACATCCGTCCACGGCCCGGTCCGTGGACCGGGCCGTGGACGCACCTCAGTAGCCGGGGGACGTCGCCGCGGCCCACGGCAGCGTGATCCCGAGGAAGACGAGCGGGATCAGGAACGACAGCACGAGGAGCACGAGCATGAGCACGCCGAACGCGATCGAGAGCCAGCCGAGCACGATGCCGGCGGTGACGACGCCGTCGTTGTTCGCCTCGCCGCGGGCGATCGCCTTGCGCGCGTTCGTGCCCACGACCACCGCGGGGATGCCGGTGAAGAACCCGCACGCCAGCACGATGCCTGCGATGCCGAGCACGAGCGACCAGATCCCGAGGTCGTTGCGGGGCCAGTAGCCGGGCCCGGCGTACGGGGTGCCGGCGTACGGGGTGCCGGCGTACGGCGCGCCCGTGTGCGCGTCCTGCGCGGCGCCCGGCTGCTCACCCGCGGCCGCGGAGGGTCCGCCCGGTGCGGCGTACGCGCCGCCGGGTGCGGCGTACGCGCCTCCCGGTGCGCCCCGGGTGCCCGCGCCCGCGTCGGGCGCACCGGCACCGGCCGGGGCGCCCGCACCGGTGTCCTCCGGCGTCGACGCGGCGCCGGGCGGCGGGCCGTACGGCGCCTCCTGGCCGTACGGCGGCGCGTCGGCGCCAGGTCGGCCTGCGGGGTCGGCGGGCTGTGTCATGAGGTCCTCCGGTGGTCGTCCGGCGCGCGCCGGGACGGGGTCAGGTGAGCGGCGCGGGGCCGAGGTACGGGACGAGCGCGGGCACGTTGCGCAGGACGCCGAACAGCACGACGACGACGAGCACGACCCACGCGAGCCACGCCGGCGGCACGCCCGCCGACGTGCCGCGCCACCGGCGCCGCGTCCACAGGACCCAGCCGGCGAGCAGCAGCGGGGCGACGAGCACCCAGAGCGGGTTGGCGTGCCACGCGCCCGCGAGGTCGCCGGTGAGGAGGTCGTGGGTCGCGCGCAGACCGCCGCAGCCGGGGCAGCTGACGCCGAGCAGCAGCACGGACGGGCAGATCCCGTACGACAGCGGCGCGTACGGCGTGCGCACCACGAGCAGCGCCGCGGCCACGGCGCCCGCCGCCCCGACCGCCAGGGGCAGCAGCACGCCGCCGCGCCCCGCACGGCGGCGGGACGCGGCGGCGTGTGCTGCCGAGCTCACGGACGTCAGGGCTGCTGGAGCTGCTGCGTGCGCTGCACCTCGTCCTCGAGGTACTCCATGAAGCCGCCCCAGCCGCCGTACTGCGCGATGCCGGCGAGGAAGCTGATCAGGAAGTACAGGCCGATGACGAGGCCGATCGCGCCGAGGATCAGGCCCGCGAGCGACATGCCGCGGTTCGTCGCCTCGCCGCGCGCCGCGGCGCCGCGGCCGAGGAAGCCGAGGATGACGGCCGGGATGCCCGGCAGCCAGCCGATGCAGCACAGGACGATCGACAGGATGCCGAGGACGAGCGACCAGATGCCGAGCGCGTTCCTGCGCGTCGAGCCGGCCGACGCCGGGTCGCCCCAGCCCTGGCCCTGCCCGTAGGGCTGCGCCTGCCCGTACGCCTGGTCCTGCCCGTACGCGGGCGCCTGCCCGTACGCAGGTGCCTGGCCGTAGGCGGGCGCGTCACCCGCACCGCTGGGCTGGCCGTACGACGGCGCCGACGGCGCGTCCGGGCTCGTGCCGGCAGGGTACGGCGGCACGTCCGTGCCGGACGACGACGGCTCGGGCGTACCCGGCGTCGCGGCTGCGTCACCGGCGGCACGGGGTTCGCCGGTGGGACGGGGCTCGTCGTCGGGGGCGTACGGGTCGCGCGGGTCGTTCGGGCTCGACATCCAGCTCTCCCTGCGTCAGGAGGCGCGCCGACGGCGCGCCCGCGTCGGACCGGCGGGATCCTCCCCGCCGGTCGGGTCAGTGACCGCCGCGGCGCTTCTCGCGTGCGAGCGTCGCGGCGCCGCCCTGGCCGTGGCCCAGCACCTGCAGGACCTTGCCGAGGACGATGCCGAGCACGATGACGCCCATCCCGACCCAGAACAGCCAGACGAGCGCGAAGGCGACGCCCAGTGCGGCGACGAGCGCGCCGAGCACGATCGTCCACGTCGTCGTCCACGCCGCCACGGTCTTGCCGTGGTTGGTCGGCGGGGTCGACGGCGGCAGGTGGACCGTCTCGGTCGGGGTCTGGTGCTGCGCGCGGTGGGCCAGGGAGTGGTCGGCCATGGGTACGTCCTTCGGTGCTCGGTTCGCGCCAACCCTATCCGAGTCGTCAGGGAGGCACGCGCTGGTCAGGGCTGTGGTCGGGTCGGTGGTCAGGAGGGGTCGTCGCCGCGGCTGAGCGCGTCCCAGTCGGCGCGCCCGTCGTCGTCCGGCGCCGCGCCGCCCGTCGCCGGCGCACCCGACGGCCGACCTGCCGACGGACCCGACGGTCCCGACGCAGCGCCCTCTCCGGCGCCGCCGGCGACCGGGGCCGCCGCACCGCCGGGGACCTCGTGCCGGCGCGACCGCGCCCGCCAGTCCCCCGGTGCGCGCAGCAGGACGAGCGCGAGGAGCACGACGAGCACGCCGACGGCCGTCGCGACGACCGGGCCGGCGGTGAGGACGGCGTCCGGCGCGACGGGCTCGACGCCCGTGCGGTCGGCGACGGCGGCGGCCGCCGCTCCCGCGGGGTCGCGCAGCACCGCCAGCGACGCCGCGACGACGAGCGCCCCGCACGCCGCCACGACCGCGGCCACGGCGACCCGGCCCGCGGGCCCGACGAGCGCGAGCGCCGCCGCCGACGCCAGCAGCACGACCGCCGCGGCGACGACCTCCGGCACGGCCTGCGTGCCGGCGGCACCGACCACCACGTCACCCTCGAGCGCCGTGCCCGCGCGGGCCGTCACCCACGTCGGCGCAGCGGCGCCGGCCACCGCCGCCGCGGCGAGCAGGAGCAGCGCGACCCAGCGACCCCGCCGGGGCGCCGGCGTCGCGCCCTGCGCGGGCGCGGTCACGGCACGTCGCGCCGCAGGCGCGCGGCGAGCTGCACCGCCCGGACGGCGGCGGCCGCCTTGTTCCGCGACTCCTCGTACTCCAGGGCGGGCACGGAGTCCGCGACGATGCCGCCGCCGGCCTGGACGCTGGCGCGCCCGTCACGGATGACGGCGGTGCGGATCGCGATGGCCATGTCCATGTCGCCCGCGAAGTCGAAGTACCCCACCGTGCCGCCGTACACGCCGCGCCGGGCCGGCTCGATCTCGTCGATGAGCGCGATCGCGCGGGGCTTCGGGGCCCCGGACAGCGTGCCGGCCGGGAACGTCGCGACGAGCGTCTGCAGCGCGGTCGCCCCCTGCCGCAGCCGTCCGACGACCGTCGAGCAGATGTGCATGATGTGCGAGAACCGCTTGACCGCCATGAACTCGACGACCTCGACGCTGGCCGGCTCGCACACCTTGACGAGGTCGTTGCGGGACAGGTCGACGAGCATGATGTGCTCGGCGCGCTCCTTCGGGTCCGCGAGCACCTCGTCCTGCAGCGCGCGGTCCTCCTCGGGCGTGGCGCCCCGCGGCCGCGAGCCCGCGATCGGGAACGTCACGACGTGCCCGTCCGTGACCTTGACGAGCGTCTCGGGGCTCGAGCCGACGACGGCGAAGTCCCGGCCGTCCGGGTCCTGCAGCGCGACCAGGTACATGTACGGGCTGGGGTTGACCGTGCGCAGCACGCGGTACACGTCGACCGGCTCGGCCGGGCAGTCGAGGTCCAGCCGCTGCGACAGGACGACCTGGAAGACGTCGCCGTCGCGGATCGCCTCCTGCCCCCGTCGCACCGCGTCCTCGAACTCGTCGCGCGTGCTGCGGAACTCGAGCTCCGGCTCGGGCAGCGCGGCGTCGAGCACGGAGGTCGCGGGCGGGGCCGGGCGGCGCAGGGCGTCCTGCATGGCGTCGAGGCGCGCCACCGCGTCGGCGTGCGCCTCGTCGACGCGCTCGTCGGTCGCGTCGAAGTTGATGGCGTTGGCGACGAGCCACACCGAGCCGTCGACGTGGTCCACGGCCGCCAGGTCGCTCGCGAGCAGGAGGGTCACGTCGGGCACGCCCAGCTCGTCGGGCGCCTGCGCCGGCAGCGTCGGCTCCCACTGCCGCACGACGTCCCACCCGAGCACGCCCACGAGCCCGCCCGTGAGCGGCGGCAGCCCGTCGACGGACGGCGTGCGCAGGACGTCCAGGGTGGTGGCGAGCACGTCGAGCACCGGTCCGTCGGTCGGCACGCCGACGGGGACGTCACCCGCCCACGCGGCCTGCCCGTCGCGGACGGACAGCGTCGCGCGCGAGCGCACCCCGACGAACGACCAGCGCCCCCACGAGCCGTCGGACTCCGCGGACTCCAGCACGAACGTGCCCGGGCGGCCCGCTGCGAGCGTGCGGTAAAGACCGACCGGCGTGACGTCGTCCGCGAGGAGGCGGCGGACCACCGGCACGACGCGGCGCGTCGGCGCGAGCGCACGGAACTCCTCGAGCGACGGCCACGTCGCGCCCCAGGGCAGGTCCGTGGCGGTCGCGCGGGGCGCGGCGGTGGCGGACGTCTGGGTCACGGGACGGCTCCTTCGGAGGGTGCGGTCGGGTCCTGCGCGGTCGGGTCCTGCGCGGTCGGGTCCTGCGCGGTCGGGTCCTGCTCGGTCGGGTCCTGCGCGGTCGGGTCCTGCTCGGTCGGGTCCTGCTCGGTCGGCCCGTCGTCGCCGGGGCGCGTGACGGGCAGCGGCCCGCCCGCCTCGAAGCACGTGCGGGTGCCGGTGTGGCACGCGGCGCCCACCTGGTCCACGGTGACGAGCACGGCGTCCCCGTCGCAGTCGAGGTCGACGGAGCGGACGTGCTGGACGTGTCCGGACGTGTCGCCCTTGCGCCAGTACTCCTGGCGCGAGCGGCTCCAGAAGGTGACGCGGCCGGTCGTGAGCGTGCGGTGCAGCGCCTCGTCGTCCATCCAGCCGAGCATGAGGACCTCGCGCGTGTCGTGCTGCTGCACGATCGCGGCGACCAGGCCGGACGCGTCGCGGCTCAGGCGCGCGGCGACGGCGGGGTCGAGGCTGCTGGGGCGCGGGACCGGGGCGGACGAGGAGGCGTCGACGGGCACCGGACGATCCTGCCACGCGGCGCCGGGCGGTCCGCGCGCGCGACCGCCGTCGCGGTCAGCGGGTCTGCGCCACCCAGGCCGCGTGCATCGCGGCGTACTGGCCACCCTGCGCGACCAGCGTCGCGTGGTCGCCCACCTCGACCACCTCGCCGGCGTGCACCACGACCACCAGGTCGGCGGCCTCCGCGGTCGACAGCCGGTGCGCGATCGTCAGCGTGGTGCGGCCGCGGGCCAGCTCGCGCAGCGCCCGCGCGATGCGGACCTCGGCGACCGGGTCGACGGCGGACGTCGCCTCGTCCAGCAGCAGCAGGTCGCCGTCGGCGAGGCGTGCCCGCGCGAGCGCGACGAGCTGGCGCTCCCCCGCCGACAGCATCTCGCCGCGCTGCCCGACCGGCGTGGCCAGGCCCTGGGGCAGCTCGTCGACCCACGCGTCCAGCCCGAGCTCCTCCACCGCGGCACGCACGCGCGCCTCCACGTCGGTCGCGCCGTCGCGCAGGCCGTACGCCACGTTCTCCGCGAGCGTGCCGTCGAACAGGAAGCCCTCCTGCGGGACGAGCACGACCCGGCGGCGCAGGTCCGTGCCGCGCACCTCGCGCAGGTCGACCCCGTCGAGCCGCACCGCGCCCGTGGTGGGGTCCATGAACCGTGCGACGAGCTTCGCGAGCGTGGTCTTGCCCGAGCCCGTCGCGCCCACGACCGCCACGGCCGTCCCCGCGGGGACGTCGAGCGTGACGTCGCGCAGCACCGGCGGCCCGTCCGGGTACGCGTAGCCGACGTGGTCGAACGTCAGCGTCGCGGGCCCGCGCGGGCTCGACCGGCCGGCGTCGCCCGGGTCGGCCACGTCGACGGGCGTCTCGAGCACGCCGAGCACGCGGCGCCAGCCGGCGACGGCGTTCTGCAGCTCGTTGAGGATCTCCGTCGCCATCTGCACCGGGCCGGTGAACAGCTGCACCAGGAAGAGGAAGGCCAGCACCCGACCGACGCTCAGGTCGCCGAGGACGCCCAGCCACGTGCCCGCCACGACGACGGCCGCGAGCACGAGGTTCGCGACCAGCACGCCGGAGGAGAACACCACCGCGACGAGGTTCTGCGCCCGGACCATCGCGTCGCGCGTGGCACGCACGGCCGCGTCGATGCGGCGCTGCGTGCGGGTCGCGACGCCGTACGAGCGGATCGTCTCCGCGCCGACCACGGCCTCCGACACCGCGCCGAGCATCGCGCCGTACCGCTCGCGGACCCGGCCGTAGCGGGCGTTGACGCCCTTCTGCAGGCGCGGCAGCACGACGAGCAGCGGCACGAAGCAGAGCCAGACGAGCAGCGTCAGCTGCCAGGAGTAGACCGCCATCAGGGCCGTCGCGACGCCGATCTGCAGCAGCGAGACGAGCAGCATGATGCCGCCCCACTGGACGAACATCGAGATCGTGTCGACGTCCGAGGTGACGCGCGAGACGAGCGACCCGCGCCGCTCGCTGCCCTGCGTCAGCACGGACAGGTCGTGCACGTGCCGGAACGCGCGCGTGCGCAGCGTGAGCAGCCCGCTCTCGCTCGACCGGAACAGCCGCACGTTGACGCCCGCGGAGCAGGCGGCGCCGACGAGCAGGCCGCCCGCCGCGAGGCCGACGAGCGCCGCGACCCGGCCCACGTCCACGCCGGCCGGCGCGAGGATGCCCGTGTCGACCGTCTGCTGCACCGCCACGGGCACGAGGACGCGCGCGAGCGCGGCGACGACGGCGAGCCCGAGCGTGCCGAGCAGGCCGTGCAGCAGCTCGGGCGACACCTGCACGCCGCGGCGCAGGGTCGCCAGGACGCCCAGCGTGCTCGCCGGCGCCATGCGCGCGTCCGTGCGCGCCTCCGTGCGGGCGGTGCCGTCCGCCGCGGTCCCGCTCATCGCCGTCCTCCCCCGGTGCGTGCGTCGTCGCGTGCCGGCGCCGCGTCGCCCGCGCCGTCCCTCGCGCCGTCCTGCGCGTCGTCCGTGAGCTCGGCCGGGGAGCCGTCCCGCCCGTCGTCGACGTCCTCCTCGGCCGCGCGGGCGTCGGCCCGCTCGCGGTGGCGGCGCGCCGTCTCCTGCTCGTAGGCGGTGGCGAGCGCGGCGTACCCGGGGTCGCGCGCCAGGAGCTCCGCGTGGGTGCCACGGTCGACGACCCGGCCCGCCTCGAGGTGCAGCACCTCGTCGGCGAGCAGGACCGACGACATGCGGTAGGCCACCAGCAGCACCGTGGGCACGTGGGCCTCCCCGGCGGAGCGCAGGCCCGTGAGGATGTCCCGCTCCACGCGCGGGTCGACCGCCGAGGTGGCGTCGTCGAGCACGAGGACGCGCGGCCGGCGCACGAGCGCGCGGGCCAGGGCGAGCCGCTGCCGCTGGCCCCCGGAGAGGTTCGCGCCGCGCTCGCCCAGGGGCGCGTCGAGCCCGCCCGGCAGGGCGCGGACCACGTCGTCGACCCGCGCGGTGCGCAGCGCGTGCCACACCTCGTCGTCCGACGGCGCAGCGGGGTCGTCCGCGTCGGCGAGGGTGACGTTGCCGCGGACGGTGTCCTCGAACACGAAGGTCGACTGGCTGACGTACGCCACCTGGGCCGCGAGGTCGGCGGCGTCGACCGTCCGCACGTCGCGCCCGTCGACCTCGACGACGCCTGCCGACGGGTCCGCGAGGCGCGGCACCAGCCCGACGAGGGTCGTCTTGCCGGAGCCCGTCGGCCCGACCACCGCCACGGTGCGGCCGGGGGCGACGTGCAGGTCCACCGCGTGCAGCAGCTCGGCCTCGCCGTCGGCCGCGGGCACGCGCAGCGTGACGCCGCGCAGGCGCACGTCCGCACCGCCGGCGCCGTCCGGCAGGCGCGCGCCGCCGTCGACCGGGACGCCGTGCGCGTCGAGCACCCGTGCGATCCGGTCGTGGCCCACGAGGCCGCGCGGCAGCTCGCCGAGCACCCAGCCGAACGCGCGCACCGGCACGGCGAGCAGCGTGAGCAGGTAGGCGGCGCCGACGACGTCGCCCGTGCCGATCGCGCCCGACGCGACGCGCTGCGTGCCCACCAGCAGCACCAGCAGCGTGCCGAGGTTCGGCAGGAGGTCGATGACGGGGTCGAACACGGCGCGGACGACCCCGACGCGGACGTTCGCGTCCCGCAGCTGCCGCGCCCGCGCGCCGAAGCGCGCCTCCTCGCGGTCCTCGGTGCCGAGCGACTTGACGAGCGACGCCGCCTCGAAGCTCTCGTGCGCGATGTCCGCGACCTCGGCGCGCAGCTGCTGCGCGCGCGTGATCGCCGGTGTCATCCGGCGCTGGAACACGAGGTTGGCGACGACGGCCAGCGGCAGCACCACGAGCGCGGCGAGCGCGAGCCACACGTCGGTGCGCAGCAGGGCGGCCGTCGCGACGACGATCATCACCACCACGCCGAGCGCGAACGGCAGCGGGTTGAACACGCCCGTCGCGGCCTCGACGTCGGACCCGGCGTTCGACAGCAGCTGCCCCGTGGGGTGGCGCCGGTGCCACGTCATGGGCAGGCGCAGGTACTGGCGCGTGACGGCACGGCGGTGGTCCGCCTGGATGTCGGCGACGCCGATGCCCGCGAGGACGCGGCGCAGGGCGACGGCGACGGCCAGGGTCAGCGCGACGAGGGCCATCGCCAGGCCGGCGACCCAGATGCGCCCCTGCGCGTCGGTCGAGCCCTCGATGGCGGGGACCACCACGGCGTCGGTCGCCCACGCGAGCACGCGGCTCACGCCGACGGTGGCGGCGCCGAACACGGCGGAGGTGAGCACCGCGAGGACGTAGGTGCGGGGCTGGGAGCGCATGCCGCGCCAGACCAGGGCCGCCGACCGCCGGGTCGCCGACCCCTGCAGCGCCGCGGGGGTCGACTGGGCGCGCGTGGGCACAGCTGTCTCACTCTCCTGCTGACGGGGACCTCGTCATCCTCTCACGCGACCACCGCTGCGCCCGGCGGCCCGCCGCGTGGCACGATCCGTGCCATGACCTGGCACGAGACCGAGCGCGCATGGCTGGCCGACACGCTGCGCGCGACCGCCTACGACGCACCCACGCTGTGCGCCGGCTGGCAGGCGCGCCACCTCGCCGCGCACCTCGTGCTGCGCGAGCGCGCGCCACGCGCGGGCGCGGGAGCCGTCGGGACCGTCGCCACCCGGGGGCCCGGCGCGGCGACGGAGCGGCTCGCGGCGACGGTCGAGGGGCCGGAGGACTACGCGGCGCTGGTCGACACGTTCGCCGCACCGCCGCCCCGCTGGAGCCCGCTCGCGTGGGCGGGCGACGCGGTCAACGCGTCCGAGTACTTCATCCACACCGAGGACCTGCGCCGCGGTGCGGGACCGGCCGAGCCGCGCGCGCTGCCGGACGGGCTGCGCGACCTGCTGTGGGGCCAGCTGCTGCGGATGGCCCCCGTGCGGCTGCGCCGGCTCGGCCCGGGCGTCGTGCTGGTGCGTCCCGACGACCTCCGGTCCGCCGTCCACCGCGCGCGCGGCGGTCACGGCACGGTCGTGCTGCGCGGCGAGGTCGGCGAGCTCGTGCTCGCGGTGTCGGGGCGCCTGCAGGCGGCCGACGTGACGGTCGAGGGGGCACCCGACGACGTCGCCGCGGTGCGCGAGCTGCTCACCGGGCCCTGACGGCCGGCGCGCCGGCGCCGTGCCGTGCCGTGCCGTGCGGTCCGTGCTGTCCGTGCGGTGCGGTGCGCTGCGGGCTCAGCGCACCTCGACGCCGGCGGCCCGCAGCGCGTCCTTGACCTGCCCGACGGTGAGCGTGCCGAAGTGGAACACGCTCGCCGCGAGCACGGCGTCCACGCCCGCCCGCGCCACGTCGACGAAGTGCTGCGCGGTGCCGGCCCCGCCCGAGGCGATGAGCGGCACGCGCACGACGGCGCGCACGGCACGGATCATGTCGAGGTCGAACCCGGCGGTCGTGCCGTCGGCGTCCATCGAGTTGAGCAGCACCTCGCCGACGCCGAGCTCGACCGCCCGCCGGGCCCACGCGACGGCGTCGAGGCCGGTGCCGCGGCGGCCGCCGTGCGTCGTCACCTCGTAGCCGGAGTCGGTGCGCGTCCCCCCCGTCACGCGCCGCGCGTCGACGGACAGCACGAGCACCTGCGAGCCGAAGCGGTCCGCGATCTCGGTGATGAGCTCCGGCCGCGCGATGGCGGCGGTGTTGACGCCCACCTTGTCGGCGCCGGCGCGCAGCAGCCGGTCGACGTCGTCCGCCGACCGGACGCCGCCGCCCACCGTGAGGGGCACGAAGACCTCCTCGGCCGTGCGCCGCACGACGTCGTACGTCGTCTCGCGGTCGCCCGACGACGCCGACACGTCGAGGAAGGTCACCTCGTCGGCACCCTCGGCGTCGTAGCGGCGGGCCAGCTCGACCGGGTCGCCGGCGTCGCGCAGGTTCGCGAAGTTGACGCCCTTGACGACGCGCCCGGCGTCGACGTCGAGGCACGGGATCACCCGCAGCGCGAGGCTCATCGGGACGCCTCCGCGGGGTTGCCGGTCGCGAGGATGTCGATCACGAAGACGACCGTCTGCCCCGCGAGGTCCTCGGCGTCGGTGACGCCCAGCGGGTAGCTCGGCGGCACGACGAGCATGACCTGGCTGCCGGCGGGCTGGTCGACGAGACCCTCCGCCCACGCCTGCACGTCGGACAGCAGGAACGACACGGGCAGTCCTCGGGTCCAGGACGCGTCGAACAGCTCGCCGCTCTCCCACGCGAACCCGCTGTACTGGACGGTGATGACGTCGCCGGCGGCGACCTGCGGCCCGGTGCCGCGGACCAGCGGCTCCACGACCAGGTCGGCCGGCGGTGGCGTGCCCGTCGGCGTCAGCGACGGCGAGCCGTCCGCGGTGGTCGTGACGGCCGGCAGCGCCGGGTTCGGCGCGAGCTGCTCGCCGACGGCGCGCGTCGGGAGCACGTCGAGCACCGTCACGGTCGGGTAGTCGGCGCCCTGCCCGCCGGGCGCCACCTGCAGCAGCCGCGCCCCGACCTGGTGGCCGCGCAGCGTCTCGTACAGGTCGGTGCCGAGGTCCTCCTCGGTCAGCAGGCGCGGCGTCGGGCTGGTCGAGTAGCTCTCCTTGACGAGGCTCGCGTCCGTGGCGTTCTCCAGCCAGAAGTCGATGAGCACGGGGCCGCCGTCGACGAGCTCCGCGCCGGTCCCCGGCCACACCGTCTCGCGGTGCGTCGAGTCGACGGTGAGGGGCGTCAGGTACGTGACGGTGGGCGCGTCCCCGGGGCCGCCGGTCACGGTGACCTCCGGGTCGGCCGTCGTCGGGGTGCTCCCGCACGCCGCCAGCAGCAGCGTCAGGACGGCCAGCGCCGCCACCCGGCGGCCACCCGCCACTCGCGCCACGTCGTGTCCTCTCGCGTCTGCGGGCCGCGAGGCGGGACGCGCGTCGCGGCGGCACGCGCCCGTGCCGGGCGGTGCGGGGCCTCACTGTACGTGCCGGTCCGGTGCCCGCGGGCGCGCGCCCGGGGCCCCGGCGTCACGCCGCGGACGTCACATCGACTCGATCAGCCGGTCGACGCGCTCGTCCACGCTGCGGAACGGGTCCTTGCACAGCACGGTCCGCTGGGCCTGGTCGTTGAGCTTGAGGTGCACCCAGTCCACGGTGTAGTCGCGACGGGCGTCCTGGGCGGCCCGGACGAAGTCGCCGCGGAGCTTCGCGCGGGTCGTCTGCGGCGGCACGGCGGTCGCCTCGAACACGTCGAGGTCGGTGGTGACGCGCTCGACGAGCCCGCGCGCCGCCATCAGGTTGTACAGGCCCTCGGTGCGCGAGATGTCGTGGTACGCCAGGTCGAGCCGCTGCACGCGCACGTCGGACAGCTCCAGCCCGTGCCTGGCGCGGTACCGCTCGATCATCCGGTACTTGATCACCCAGTCGAGCTCGCGCTCGACGAGCGACAGGTCGCCCGTGCGCAGCGCCCGCAGGCCCCGCTCCCACAGGTCGAGCACCTGCTTCGTCTCCGGCGACGGGCCGACCTCGGCGTCGACGAACTCCGAGACCCGCGCGAGGTACTCCTCCTGCAGGTCGATCGCCGTCACCGTGCGTCCCGACGCCAGCGTGACCTGCTGCCGGCCGGTCATGTCGTGGCTGATCTCGCGGATCGCGCGGATCGGGTTCTCCAGCGTCAGGTCGCGCATGGGGACGCCGGCCTCGACGAGCCGCAGCAGCAGGTCGGTCGAGGCGACCTTGAGCATGGTCGTCGGCTCCGCCATCGACGAGTCGCCGACGATGACGTGCAGGCGCCGGTAGTGCTCGGCGTCCGCGTGCGGCTCGTCGCGGGTGTTGATGATGGGGCGCGACCGCGTCGTGGCGCTCGAGACGGCCTCCCAGATGTGGTCGGCGCGCTGCGACAGGCAGTAGACGGCACCCCGCGGCGTGGCGAGCACCTTGCCCGCACCCGTGAGGACCTGCCGGGTGATGAGGAACGGCACCAGCACGTCCGACAGCCGCGCGAAGTCGCCCTGCCGGCGCACGAGGTAGTTCTCGTGGCAGCCGTAGGAGTTGCCGGCCGAGTCGGTGTTGTTCTTGAACAGGTGGATGCGTCCGGGCAGCCCCTCGTGCTCGAGCCGCTGCTGCGCGTCGGCGACCAGCCCCTCGAGGATGCGCTCGCCCGCCCGGTCGTGCGTGACCAGCTGCCGCCAGTCGTCGCACTCCGCCGTCGCGTACTCGGGGTGCGAGCCCACGTCCAGGTACAGCCGCGAGCCGTTGCGCAGGAAGACGTTCGAGGAACGCCCCCACGCGACCACCTTGCGGAACAGGTAGCGCGCCACCTCGTCCGCGGACAGCCCGCGCCCGTCCTGCGCCGCGCACGTCACGCCGTACTCGGTCTCCAGACCGAAGATCCGCCTGTCCACGCGTGCCTCCCGTTCCTCGCGCCACCGCGCCCCACCGGCGCGGTCGGTGCCGCCGCTCAGGCCGTCGACGCCCCGAGCACGTCCTCCAGCAGCGCACCCGTCAGCCGGCGGAACGCCCGCCGCGGGCGCGTGCGGTCGAGCACCGCCACCTCGAGCTGGCCGGCGCCGAGCGTCCGCGGCTCGCCGTCGTCCGGCGCCGACCCCAGCACCCGCACCGCGAGCCCCAGGACCTCGGACAGGGTCATCCCCGGGCGCCAGCCGCCCTCCAGGAGCCCCGCGAGCCGGTCGGCCTGGCCACCCATGACGACCCAGCCGTGCTCGTCCGTGACCGACCCGTCGTACGACAGGCGGTAGATCTGGTCGCCCGCGGGCTCGCGCCCGACCTCGACGACGACGAGCTCGACCTCGAGCGGCTTCGACTCGGTGGTGAACACCGTGCCGAGGGTCTGCGCGTACGCGTTCGCCAGCCCGCGCGCCGTCACGTCGACGCGGTCGTAGGAGTAGCCGCGCAGGTCCGCGTAGCGCACCCCCGCGACCCGCAGGTTCTCGAACTCGTTGTACTTGCCGACCGCGGCGAACGCGATGCGGTCGTAGATCTCCGAGATCTTGTGCAGCGCGCGGGACGGGTTCTCGGTGGCGAACGCGATGCCGTCGTCGTACTGCAGCACCACGACGGAGCGCCCCCGGGCGATGCCCTTGCGCGCGTAGTCGGCCCGGTCCTTCATCAGCTGCTCGGGCGAGACGTAGAACGGCATGCTCATCGGCCGACCTCCCCCGCACCCGCGCCACCGACGCACCGCTCGCCCTCGATGCCCTCGGCGACGGCCGCGAGGTCGTCGTCCGGCACCCGCAGGTACCCGGACTCCGTCACCGTCGCGACGACCGGCCAGATGCGCCGGACGCGGTCCGGCCCCCCGGTCGCCGAGTCGTCGTCCGCCGCGTCGACCAGCGCCTCGACCGCGACGCGGACCGCGCCGGCGGCGTCGAGACCGCGACGCCACCGCTTCTTCAGCGAGCCGCGCGCGAACACGGAGCCCGAGCCGACCGCGTGGTGGTCCTGCTCCTCGTAGCGCCCGCCGGTGACGTCGTACGAGAAGAGCCGGCCGACGCCGCGGTCGAGGTCGTAGCCGCCGAACAGCGGCACGACGGCCAGGCCCTGCATGGCCAGCCCGAGGTTCCCGCGGATCATCGTGGCCAGCCGGTTCGCCTTGCCGTCCAGCGACAGGAGGCTGCCCTCGATCTTCTCGTAGTGCTCGAGCTCCAGCTGGAAGAGCCGGACCAGCTCGATGGCGAGGCCGGCCGTGCCCGCGATGCCCACCGCGGAGAACTCGTCCGCGGGGAAGACCTTCTCGATGTGCCGGCTCGCGATCATCGAGCCCATCGTGGCGCGGCGGTCGCCGGCCATGACGACGCCGCCGTCGAACGTCAGCGCGACGATCGTCGTGGCGTGCGGCACGGCGAGCTCACCCGCGGGCAGGGGCCGGTTGCCCGGCAGCAGCTCCGGCGCGTGGCCGGAGAGGAACTCGACGAACGACGACGTACCGGGGGTGGTGAAGGCGTGCGGCAGCCGGCCGGACGCCGCGGACGAGGCGGACGACGTCATCGGCGCTCACTGACCGCCCTTCTGCACGAACCCGCGCACGAACTGCTCGGCGTTGGACTCCAGGACGTCGTCGATCTCCTCGAGCAGCGCGTCGACCTCGGCGTCACGGTCCTGCGCGCTCGGAGCCGTGGGCGTCGGCGTGCCCGGCTCGTCGACCGGCTCGTCGTCCTCGCGGCGCCTGACGTGTTCCTGACCAGCCATGGTGACCTCCTGCTCCCGGGCCGGCGCGTCCCGCGCGCCCGCCCGACCCACCCTAGGCCCATCCCCCCGGACGTCGCAGCGACCGCGCCCGGACGGGTGGCCGACGCGCGCCGCGGCTGTGGACGACGGCCGGCGGACGACCGCCGCTGGCACGATGCGCCCCATGCCCCCTCCGGTGCCCACCGACACCGTGCACGCCCGCTCCCTGCGCGCGCTGCTCGACGCGACGCGCTGCCCCGCGTGCGCCGCGACGCTCCCCGGCCCGCGGTGCGCCGGCTGCGGGCTCGACCTCGCGGTGCCGGAGGCGGCGCTGCTCTGGCAGGACAGCGTCGCCGCCGCCGACGCCCTGCGGCGGCGCGAGGAGCGCATCGCCGCGATGCGGACCGCGGCGGGACGCCGCGAGGCGGCACGCGCGGCGGCGGCCACGGACGACGTCGCGCCGCGCGCGCCGGACGCGCGCACCGCGTGGGCGCCGCCGGCCGCGGCGACGAGCTGGTCGCCGCCCGCCGCGACGCCCTCCGCCGC
>NZ_JBHUZW010000033.1:0-34288 GCF_042667215.1 Cellulomonas sp. NPDC057328
CCGGCTGGCTGTTACCGGGGTCGGGGCTCCCCGGCGGCATACCCCACCCCTCGGGGGTTGGTATACTCCCCGTCCCCCGGGGGGGCCTTCCCGAACCCCCGCCCCGACGTCCGCGTGCGCGCGCGCGTGACGCACCGAGGACCCGATCACGTGCCGGTGGTCGGGTCCTCGCGTGTGACGGATGGTTGCCCGGGGCGCGCAGGGGGCGCCCCGGGCGACGCTCACCCGCCGAGCGCGTCGGCGACGACCTGCCTCGCCTCCTGCTGCACGCGCTCCAGGTGCTCGGGGGAGACGAACGACTCGGCGTAGATCTTGTAGACGTCCTCGGTGCCGGACGGCCGCGCGGCGAACCACGCGTTCTCCGTCGTCACCTTGAGGCCGCCGATCGACGCGTCGTTCCCCGGGGCGTGCGTGAGGCGCGCGGTGATGGGCTCGCCGGCGAGCTCGGTGGCCGTGACCTGGTCGGCGGAGAGGGCCGCGAGCGTCGCCTTCTCCTCGCGCGTGGCGGGGGCGTCGACGCGCGCGTAGAACGACTCGCCGAACCGCTCGACGAGCTCGGCGTGGTGCTGCGACGGGCTGCGTCCGGTCGTCGCGAGGATCTCCGACGCGAGCAGCGCGGGGAGGATGCCGTCCTTGTCGGTCGTCCACACCGTGCCGTCGGTGCGCAGGAACGACGCCCCGGCCGACTCCTCGCCGCCGAACCCGACGGACCCGTCGACCAGCCCGGGCACGAACCACTTGAACCCGACGGGCACCTCGAGCAGCCGGCGGCCCAGCGACGCGGCGACGCGGTCGATGAGCGACGACGAGACGAGCGTCTTGCCGATGGCGGTGCCGTCGGGCCAGCCCGGGCGCGCACCGCCGTACAGGTAGGAGATCGCGACGGCGAGGTAGTGGTTCGGGTTCATCAGGCCGGCGTCCGGCGTGACGATGCCGTGCCGGTCGGAGTCGGCGTCGTTGCCCGTCGCGATGTCGAACGGGGCCGTCCCGCCGGCACCCGGGCGCATGCGCTCCAGCAGGGACGCCATCGCGTACGGCGACGAGCAGTCCATGCGGATCTTGCCGTCCCAGTCGAGCGTCATGAACGACCAGCGGGGGTCGACCTCCGGGTTCACGACGGTGAGGTCGAGCCCGTACCGCTCGCCGATCGCGCCCCA
Organism: Cellulomonas sp. NPDC057328; assembly: GCF_042667215.1. NCBI lineage: Bacteria > Bacillati > Actinomycetota > Actinomycetes > Micrococcales > Cellulomonadaceae > Cellulomonas > Cellulomonas sp. NPDC057328. The sequence continues at coordinate 1,158 of NZ_JBHUZW010000033.1, forward strand.
GTACTCGACCGACGCGCCGCCGAGCGGGTCCGCGCCGATGCGCACGCCCGCGGCCCGGATCGCCTCGAGGTCCACCACGTTGGCGAGGTCGTCCACGTAGGAGGACAGGTAGTCGTGCTTGCGCGTCGTGTCCGCGGCGAGCGCCTGCTCGACGCCCACGCGCGGCACGTTCCGCCAGCCCGAGCGCAGGATCTCGTTGGCGCGGCCTGCGATCCAGCCGGTCGCCTCCGACCCGGCGGGGCCGCCGTGCGGCGGGTTGTACTTGAACCCGCCGTCGCGCGGCGGGTTGTGCGACGGCGTGACGACGATGCCGTCCGCGAGGCCGGGACCCGACGTGCGCACGCCCTCGCCGGTGCCCGCGCCGTTGTGCCGCAGGATCGCGAGCGAGACGGCCGGCGTCGGCGTCCAGGAGTCCCGGGCGTCCACGTGCACCTCGACGCCGGCGGCGGCGAGCACCTCGAGCGCCGTCGTGAACGCCGGCTCCGAGAGCGCGTGCGTGTCCCGGCCGATGAACAGCGGCCCGTCGGTGCCCTGCCCGCGCCGGTACTCGACGATCGCCGCGGTGATGGCGACGATGTGCGCCTCGTTGAACGCGCCGTCGAGGGCCGAGCCGCGGTGGCCGCTCGTGCCGAACACCACCCGCTGCGCGGGGTCCTCGAGGTCGGGTTCCCGGTCGTGGTACGCCGCGAGCAGGGCGTCCACGTCGACGAGGTCGGACGGCTGGGCAGGGGTTCCGGCGCGCGGGTCCATGCCCCGATCCTCCCGTAGGGGAGGCCCGCACCGCACCCGGTCGGACCCTCTTCTCGTCACGCGCCCGCCCGGCTCCCGGGGCCCGCCTCGGTGAGACCGTCGTGCGGGGGTCGTGCCGTCCCCGCCACCGCGGTCTCGCGGCCGTCGGGCCGGGGGATCAGCGGGGTGACGGGGCGGGGGCGGGGCGCTCCGCGGCCAGCGGGTCGCGGGGGACGAACGCGTGCGGGACGCGCACGCGCAGGGCGCCGGCGTCGACCTGCACGACGAGCGGCTCGTCGGGGCCGACCCTGCCGGTCAGCTCGCCGTCGACGTCCAGGCGCAGGACGCGGTCCGTGACGACCCGGATCTCCGTGCCCGTGACGTAGCCCTTGTGCCCGAGCGGCCGCCACGGCGTCGTCGCCTGGTGCACGGCCGCGGCCATGACCGACGCCGGGTGCGCACCGCCCAGCGCGTACGCGACGAGCAGCCGGTCGTCGATGCCGGCGTCGGCGGCGATGGCGGTGCCCGCGTGCACGCGTCCGTTGGCGACGTTGAGCTGGTGCGTGCGCACGTGCCAGGTGCGGCCGTCGACCGTCACCTCCGCCTCGAACGGTCGGTGGGTCACGAGCGCCCGGGCGGCCGTCAGCGCGTACGCCGCGCGGCCGAGCCGGCGCTTGAGCAGGTGCGGCGTGCGGCCGGCGACCTCCGACGACAGCCCGACGCTCACGAGGTTGGCGAACCAGTCGTCGTTCGCCCGGCCGAGGTCGACGCTCACGGTCCGGCCGTGCGCGACGACGTCCAGGGCGGCGCCGAGCCGCAGCGGCAGGCCGAGGCTGCGGCCCGTGTTGTTGGTGGTGCCGAGCGGCAGGTAGCCGAGCACGGTCCGCCGGCCGGCGAGGTGGTCGACGACCGCGGCGAGCGTGCCGTCGCCCGAGCCGACGACGAGCATCTCCGGCTCGGCGGCCAGCACGCGGGGGAGCAGGTCGGGCAGCTCGGCGCCGGGGTCGTGCACCACGTGCACGTCGAGCACCCGCACGCCGCGCGCCGCGAGCGCCGGGGCGATGCGGTCGTGCAGGGCGGCGCCGCGGCGCGAGCGCGCGTTGACGACGACGACGGCCTCGGGCGCGCGGGAGGTCCCCGCGGCGCCGGGTGCGGGCGTGCGGCGGCGGTCGACGGGCGGCACGGGACCTCCCAGGGCCAGGTGGACGTGCGTCAAGGATGCCCGAACCGTCCCCCCGCCCCCACCCCGGGCCTGTGCCGTGAGACCGCCGTCGCAGGCACGTGAGCTCCCCGCGGGCGCGGTCTCGGGCGCGGTCGCACGGGCCGCCGTCGGACGCCGCCCGGTAGCCTCGGGCCGTGCCCGCCAACGACACCTTCGTCCTGCGTCCCTTCGAGGGCCTGCCCGGTGAGCCCGACTGGGTCGCGCTCCGCGAGCTGGTCCCCGCCGCCACCGCGACCGCCCGCACGACCGCCGAGCACGGCGCGCGCGACGTCGTCGTCACGACCGTCCTGCCGAACTCGTGGCCCGCGCTGCACCGCGCCGACGGCACCGTCCTCCTCGCGCTGCAGACCGGCACGAGCTCCGGCGACGCGAGCCGCGACCTCGCCACCGCCCTGCTGATGGCGCTCGACGCCGAGCCCGGCACGGCCATCGAGACGATCGGCCTGCCGACGCCCGGCCCCCGCCTGCAGGACGTGCTGGACCTGTCCGTGCCGTTCGAGGTCACCGTCGAGGAGAGCTTCTCCTACTGGCTCGACCCGACCACCGAGAAGACGTCCGAGATCGAGGCCGCGATCGAGGAGGCCGACGCCGGCATCATCGACACCCGCCGGCTCGCCGCCGTCGGGTCCGCGTACTGGTGCCGCATGGGCGCCAAGGAGTTCGTGCGCTGGGCGCAGGCCGAGGACGAGCAGGTCGTGCTCGACGGGCTCGCGCGGCTGCACGGCCGGCGGGAATCCGGCTTCGACGGCGGCCGGTTCCTCGGCTACTTCCGCACGTCCGGCATCGTCGTGCCCGTGTGGGAGCTCGCGCGGGGCTCGGAGGCCGACGACGTCGAGGCGCCGCTCGCCGCGTTCGCGCCCCGCCTCGCCGAGGCGATGGCCGACACGACCCCGCTCGACGCGAACGCCCGCCGGGCACGCGCCGGCCTGGTCGCACGCCAGGTGACCCTGCGGTGATGACTCCACGCTGACACGCCCGTGACCTGCGCCTCCGTCCGGGTGGCGGCGCGGTCGCCGGGGCGGACGGGGTGCGGTCGTGAGGCGACCGCACCCCGTTCGTCGCTAGGGTGGGAGCCGTGACACCCACGGGGAGCGAGGCCGGCCGCAGCCCGGAGCAGGCCGTCGAGAGCCGCCCCCGCGGGCACCGGCAGCGCCAGCGCGTGGCCGTGATCATCCCGGCCAAGGACGAGTCCCGGCGCATCGCCGCGACGGTCCGCTCGGCGCGCGCCATCCCGCACGTCGACCTCGTGCTCGTCGTCGACGACGGCTCCGAGGACAACACGCAGCACGTCGCGCGGGAGGCCGGCGCCGTCGTGGTGCGGCACTCGCACAACCGCGGCAAGGCCGCCGCGATGGAGACCGGGGCCGCGGTCGTCGCGATGCGCGACGCGCCCGACCGGCCGCCGCGCACGCTCCTGTTCATCGACGGCGACCTGGCCGAGACCGCCGTCAACACCGCACCGCTCGTCGCGCCCGTGCTCGAGGGCGTCACGGACCTGGCGATCGCGCTGCTGCCGCCGCAGCCGGGCGCGGGCGGGCGGGGGCTCGTCGTGGGCGCCGCCCGCCGCGCGATCGTGTCGATGACGGGGTGGACGCCCACGCAGCCGCTGTCCGGCATGCGGTGCCTGACCCGCGAGGCGTTCGAGGCCGCGACGCCGCTGGCCCGCGGCTGGGGCGTCGAGGTCGGCATGACCATCGACCTGCTGCGGCGGGGCTACCGCGTGCTCGAGGTGCCGTGCGAGCTGCGGCACCGCCCGTCGGGCACCGACCTCAAGGGCCAGCTGCACCGCGCGGCGCAGTACCGCGACGTGCAGATCGCGGTCAACGCCCGCCGCGCGCGCTCGGCGGCGTCGTCGGTGCGTCGGACCCTGGGGCCGGGGGAGCGTCCGGCCCGCTGAGGCCCGGTCGGCCCTCGTCCGCCCCGCCGTGCGGGGTGTCGGGTCCCTGCGCCCCGTCGTCGGACGCCGCGCCGTGGTCGTCGACGCCGTCGCGGTCCGCCGCCCGCCGCGGTGCCCCGGCGAGCTCGTCCACCGGGTGCGCGAGGCGCCACTGCGCCGCGGCGGCGACGAGGCACGGCACGGCGACGGCGATCCCGGTCGCGAGGACGACGATCCCGGAGTCGTTCATGAGGAAGCCGATGGTCAGCGCGACACCGGTCGCGGCCACGGCCGGCTGGAGCAGCGGGACCGCCTGGCGCAGACCCGCCAGCGGGGAGCCCTCGCCCATGATCGCGCCGCGCCGCGACCGCGGCCCCGCGAGCACGAGCCACGTCAGCGCGACGCCGCCGATCGCGAGCACCAGGTAGCGCCACGACGTCAGCACGCGGAGGTTGACCGACAGCTTGCGCCACACCACGTCCCACAGGCCGCCGTCGAGCACGGTGGCGAAGAAGCGGCCGAGGTGCGTGCGGTCGGCCGGCGGGCGCAGCCAGTCGAGGAAGGCGAAGCCGAGCACGAGCACGCCACCGGCCACGCCGACCAGCAGCACGACCTTCCAGGACAGCCGCCGGCCGCTCACGGCCACCGCGAGCATCGCGAACGCCACGAGGATCGCGACGGGGCCGCCGAAGTCCGCACCCCACTGCGGGGCGCCGTCGACGACGGCGAGCACCAGCCCGACCAGCACCACGGCGCCGACGGCGAGCCGGCGGCGGCCGGCGCGCAGCAGCGCGTCCGCGGCGACCACCGCGACGAGCACGCCCGCGGCGGTGATGAGCGCGAACGCCTGGTTGCTGAACCCGTAGAACCGGGCCGCCATGATGCGGTGCGCGCCCATCGGGGCGTCCACGACCAGCGGTGACCCGACGAGGGCGTCGACCACGAGCGTGACCACGGTGACCCCCGCGACCACTCCGGCCGGGCCGAGCACGTGCCGCCGCCAGGGCCCGAGCAGGCTCGCGGCCGTGACGAGCGCGGTGATGCCGAGCAGCGCCCACCAGAACGCCGTCACCGGGCGGTCGGACCGCCACCACGGCACGAGGCCGACGAGGAACGACGCGACCGGGGCGGCGGCGAGCGCGAGCGAGACCACGTGCAGCACGCGCAGCGACGGGCGCAGCCGGCGCCCGTCGGACCGGCCGCGGCGTGTGAGGACGACGGCGGCGGCGACGAAGAGGGCGGCCTGCGCGAGCACGAGCCGCGCGGAGAACGTGCCGGAGACGCGCGTGACCGCGGATGCCTCCTCCTGGGCGTCGAGCAGCCCCGCGACGCGCGCACCGCCCGTGGCGGGGCCGGCCACCGGGCGGATCTCCGCGCCCGGCAGCGCGGGCGCGTCGTCCAGCAGCCCGAGCAGGGCGAGCAGGGTCGGGGTCACGTCGGTGGCCTGCACGATGCCGGGCTGGCGCGTCGAGCCCGAGGTCAGCAGGCTCTCGCCGTAGCCGGCGCCCGTGGGGCGCGGGCCCGTCGCCGCGGCGAGCTGCAGCCGGACGCGGCCCGAGTCGGCGAGCGAGACGACCAGCACGGTGGCGTCGCTGCCCTGCAGGGCGTCGAGGACCGCGCCGACGCGGGCGTCGACGGTCACGGCCTGCTGCGCGCGGGACGGCTCGACGATCGCCTCGGACCCCGGCAGGTCGGACGTGTCGGTCTCGCCGCCCAGCGGCGCCTGCTCCTCCGGCTCCTCCGTGCCCGGTGCGGCCGTCGGGTCCGCGGACGGCAGGCGCGGCGCGGTCCCGTAGCCGGGGTCGCGGATCTGGCCGGCGTCGACCACGAGCAGGTCCGCGTCCCGGGCGTCGCGCACGAGGCGGCCCAGGGCGGACGGGGAGGCGGGCGAGGCGATGTGCTCGCCCACGGGCAGGCCCTGCGGGTCGGCGAGCGCGATCGCGGCGCCCGGGCCGATGCCGACGGCCGCCGCGCCGGCCTCGGCGACGACGCGGCCGAGGGTCCCCGGCCGCGCGCCGTAGGACTCGGCCTCCGCGGCCGAGAGGTAGTCGTCCCAGCCGGGGACCCCGCCCGCCTCGCCGGGGCCGCGCAGGCTGCGGCACGTCCGGTCCTCGGCGGGCAGGTCGGCCGCGCGGGCGCCCGCGGAGACGCCGAGCCAGCCGTCCGCGGGGCAGGAGCGCGTCGCCACGGAGCGCGCCGCGACGGCGCCGACCGACCCGTCGCGGGACAGCTCCCACAGTGCCGGCGTGGTCAGCGAGCCGACGTCGTCCCACCGCAGGCCCGTGACGCCGACGAGCACGACCGGACCGGGCACGGGCGTGCCGGGCGCGGACGCCGCGGGCGCCCCCGACGCGGCCGGTGCCGCGGCCGCGGGCGTCGCCGCGCCGACGCCCAGCACGGCCGTGAGCACGGCGAGCAGGGCGGGGACGAGGGCGCGCAGGGACCGGGGCACCGCCTCAGCGTACGGGCGCGCACTACGCTCGGCGGGGCCGCACGGGCGGCCGCCACGACGATCGGGAGGGTCGATGAGCGTGCCGCGCTACGCGTACCTGGGGCCGGCCGGGACCTTCACCGAGCAGGCGCTGCGGAGCGTCGCGTCCCCGGACGAGGCGGAGTACCTGCCGCAGACGGACGTCGGCTCGGCCGTCGCGGCGGTGCGCTCCGGAGCGGCCGACTACGCCGTCGTCGCCATCGAGTCGACCGTCGAGGGCGGGGTCACCGCCACGCTCGACGCGCTGGCCACGGGCGACCCGCTGCTCGTGCTGCGCGAGGTGCTGGTGCCCGTGCAGTTCACGCTCGTCGGGGCGCCCGGCACGCGGCTCGCGGACGTCGCGCGCGTCTCGGCGCACCCGCACGCGTGGGTGCAGTGCCGCCGCTGGCTCGCGGCGCACCTGCCCGGGGCCGTGCACGTGCCCGCGACCAGCAACACCGCGCCGGCCGCGCTCCTCGTCGAGGCGCTCGCGGCCGGGGACGCCGACGCGCTGCCGTTCGACGCGGCGCTCGTCCCGCCCGCCGCCGTCGCCACGTACGGGTTGACCCCGCTCGCCGAGGAGGTCGCCGACAACGCGTCGGCGCTGACCCGGTTCGTCGTCGTCGGCCCGCCCGGGGCGGTGCCGCCGCGCACCGGCGCCGACAAGACGAGCCTCGTCGTGCACCTGCCCGACAACGAGGCGGGCGCCCTGCTCGCGATGCTCGAGCAGTTCGCCGTGCGCGGCGTGAACCTGTCCCGCATCGAGTCGCGCCCCATCGGCGACGCGCTGGGCCGGTACTCCTTCTCCATCGACGCCGAGGGGCACATCACCGACGAGCGCATGGGCGAGGCGCTCATGGGCCTGCACCGGCGCTGCCCCTACGTGCGGTTCCTCGGCTCGTACCCGCGCGCGGACGCGGTCGCCCCGACCGTGCACGTCGGCACGGCCGACGCGGACTTCGTCGAGGCACGTGCGTGGCTGGCGCGGCTGCGCGCGGGCGAGGCGCCCTGACGGGTCAGGTCGCGGTGCAGGTGAGCAGCGGCGCCGGCGCCGCGCCGGCCGACGTGCCCTGCAGCCCGAACGCGGTGGACGCCGCGGGCGCGAGCGTGCCGTTCCAGGACGCGTTCGCCGCGGTCTGCGTCGCGCCGCTGCGGCCGAACGTGGCGTTCCAGCCGTGCGCGAGCTGCGTGCCGTCCGGCCACGCCCACGTGACGCGCCAGCCGCGCAGCGGCACGGTGCCCGTGGAGCGGACCGTGACGGTGGCCGTGAACCCGCTGCCCCAGGCGTTGTCCGTGCGCCAGGCGGCGGTGCACGCCGCGGGCGTCGCGGTCGACGTCGGCGTCGGTGTCGGCGGGGGCGTGGGTGAGGGCGTCGCGGTGGGCGTCGGGGTGAGGGTCGGCGCGGGGGTCACGGTGGGCGTCGGTGTCGGGGAGGCCGTCGGCGTCGGGGAGGGTGTCGGGCCCGTCCCGTCGACCGACCACGTCAGCCCCGCGCCGAGCGGGAAGAGCGGCGTCCGGCCGTCGCCGTCGTTGACGGGCTGCTGCGTCGCCGAGGCCGGCCAGGACACCGGCAGCGTCCCGGTCGGTGCGACGCGGCCGAACAGGACGTCCGCGACGCCGGCGCCCTCGCTGCCCGGCAGCCACGCCGCGTCGAGCGCACTCACCCACGGCAGGATGCCGGAGACGTCCAGGGGGCGCCCCGACACGAGCACGACGACCGTCGGCACCCCCGTGGCCCGGATGCGGTCGAGTGCCGCGGTGTCGACGGCGTCGAGCGCGAGCCCGTTCGGGCGGTCCCCCTCGCCCTCGGCGTACGGCGTCTCGCCGACCACCGCGACCGCCACGGAGCACGACGCGTCGACGTTGCCCGCGTCCGCCGCGAACGTCGTGGTGCGGCGCCCGGCGAGCACCTCGCGGACGCCCTCGAGGATGGTCGTGCCGGGCACGGTCGCCCCGCTCGCGCCCTGCCACGACAGCGTCCAGCCGCCGCTCTGGTTGCCGATGTCGTGCGCGTTGCGCCCGGCGACGCACACCTTCCCGCCCGTCGGGGCGAGCGGGAGGACGCCCGTGTTCTTCAGGACGACCTGCGACCTCTGCACCGCGGTCCGGGCGAGCGCGCGGTGCGCGGCGCTGCCGACCGTCGAGGCGTACGAGCGGTCGGCGAAGGGCCGCTCGAACAGGCCGAGCTCGATCTTCTGCGTGAGGACACGGCGCACCGCGTCGTCGACGCGGGACATCGGGATCGCACCGCTCTGCACGCCCTGGCGCAGGTGCCCGAGGAACGTCCGGTAGTCGTTCGGCACCATGATCATGTCGAGCCCGGCGTTGACCGCCGTGGCGACCTCCTGCGCGGTGAACCCCCGCGCGCCGTCGAGCTGGTCGATCGCGGCCCAGTCCGAGACGACGACGCCCTCGAACCCGAGCTCGCCCTTGAGGACGTCCGTGAGCAGGTAGCGGTTGCCGTGCATCTTGACGCCGTTCCAGCTGCTGTACGACAGCATGACCGAGCCGACACCCCGCTCGACCGCGGCCCGGAACGGCGGCAGGTGCACCGCCCGGAGCTCGGCCTCGGTCGCCCGGACGTCGCCCTGGTCGTCGCCGCCGACCGTGCCGCCGTCGCCGAGGTAGTGCTTGGCCGTCGCCAGCACGGACGCCGGCCCGCCGAGCCGCTCGCCCTGGAAGCCGGTCACCATCGAGGCCATGGCCGAGGCGATCGCGGGGTCCTCGCCGAACGACTCGTACGTGCGCCCCCACCGGTCGTCCCGGGCGACGCACAGGCACGGCGCGAACGTCCAGTCCACGCCCGTGGCGGTGACCTCCTCCGCGACCGCGCGCCCGATGTCCTGCACGAGCCGCGGGTCCCGCGTCGCGCCGAGGCCGATGTTGTGCGGGTAGATCGTCGCGCCGAGCGCGTTGTTGTTCCCGTGCACCGCGTCGATGCCGTACAGCATCGGGATCTGCAGCGGGGTCGCCAGCGCCCCGCGCTGGAGGCCGTCGTAGAGGTCCGCCCAGGCCGCCGTCGTGTTGGGTGTCGGCGCCGAGCCGCCGCCGGAGAGCACGGACCCCAGCCGGTACGTCGTCATGTCACCCGGCGTCACGACCGCCCGTTCGGCCTGCGTCATCTGGCCGATCTTGTCGTCGACCGTCATGCGGCCGAGGAGGTCCGCGACCCGGGTCGCCGTCGGCAGCGCGGCGTCCTGGTAGGGCAGGACGGCGGCGTGCGCGGCGGGGGTCGTCGCCGCGGGGCCGGTGGACGCCAGGCCCAGCCCGGAGGCGGCCAGCGCGACGGCGAGGACCAGCGACGTCCGGCGGCGTCGGGGCCCGCCGGCGGGGACGTGCTGCGGCGCGGAGCGGGGCATCGGTCGACTCCTTCGTCGGACTGCGCCCGGCCCGCGGCGGGCGGCGCTGCCGTCGATACTCCGGCCGTCCCGCCGCCCCCACCAGGCCCGAACCGTTTCGGCCGCCGCCAGGTGCGGACCGGGCACGACGCCGCCCGTGGACGCCCCCGCAGCGCTGCGCCCGGCGTCGCTAGCATCGCCGCCACCACCACACGGGAGCCCGCACCAGCGGGCTGAGAGGACGGCTGTCGGGCCGTCGACCGTCCGAACCTGTCCGGGTCATGCCGGCGTAGGGAGTGCCATGCCTGAGGTCCGTCCTGTCCTGCCCACTCCCGGCGCGCAGGCGCCGGCCGACCCGGCCCCGGGACGTGCCGACCCCGCCCGTGCCGCCGTGCGCGGCGGCGTCCTCGGCAACTACGTCGACCAGTTCGACATCTTCCTGCCGGTGCTCGCGCTCGCGCCCGTCGCGGCCGAGCTCTACGGCACCCGCGCCGTCGTCACGTACGCGGGGCTCGTGTTCGTCGCGACCCTCGTCGGCCGCCCGCTCGGGGCCGCGCTGCTCGGGTCGCTCGCCGACCGGGTCGGGCGGGCCGTCGTCGCCCGGGCCAGCATGCTGGGCCTCGGGGTGACGACGCTGCTCATCGCGGCGCTGCCGGTCGCGGCGATGAGCCACGAGGCGGTGCTGCTCGCGGTGGTGGCGCTGCGGTTCGTCAGCGGGGTGCTCATCGGCGGCGGGTACACGTCGGCGGTGCCGCTCGCGATCGAGTGGTCGGCGCCGCGGCGGCGCGGGTTCGTCAGCGGGCTGGTCATGGCGATGTCGCCGGCGGCCAACGCGACGATCGCGGCTCTCGTCCTGGTGCTGCTGGGCGTGCTCGGCGCCGACGGGTACGCCGCGTGGGGGTGGCGCGTGCCGTTCGTGGTCGGCGCGGTGCTCGCGTTCGCCGCCGTCGTGCACTTCCGTCGGCACGTGCGCGACACCCCGGAGCGCGCGGCGGCCGCCCCGGCCGCGCGGCCGTTGACGACCGTGCTGGTCGGCGCGGAGCGGCACCGGCTGTGGCGCCTCATGGTGCTGATGACGGGCCTGTGGCTGTTCACCACCATGGGCGTGACCGTGGTCACGTCGCAGCTCGGCGTGGTCGCCGGCCTCGACGGCGCGGCGGTGACGCGCACGATGCTCGTCGCGACGGCCGTCTCGGCGGTGGCGATGGTCGCGAGCGGGCACGCGTCGACGCGCGTGGGCCGCCGCCGGTTCCTCGCCGGGTTCGGTGTCGCGGCCGCGGTCCTGGCGCCGGCGACGTACCTCGCGGCGTTCGCCGGCCCGGCGTCGCCCGGGGCCCTCGTCGTGCTGGTGACGGTGCTGCAGGTCGTGACGGTCTCCGCGTACGGGCCGATCGGTGCCTACCTCGCCGAGCGGTTCCCGCCGGCCGTCCGGTCCAGCGGCTACGGCACCGCGTACAGCCTGTCGATCGTGCTGCCGGCGCTGTACCCGTTCTGGCTGCCGCCGCTGCAGGCGGCGTCCGGCGACGTCGCACCCGTGGCGGCGCTGCTCGCGGTCGGGGGCGTCCTCGTCGCGGTGGGCGCGGCCACCTCGCCGCAGGAGGCGATGACCGACGCGGCGTGAGAAGTGCTGTCGCGAGCGTACGCCGTTGCGGGATCCGATAACGTGACGATATCGTCAGGTTATGCGAATGCCGCCGCCCGCACTGGCGCCTTACCTCAGGTCGCACACGCAAGCGACGGTGCTGGCACTGCTGCTGCTCCAGCCCGAGAAGCAGTTCACCCTCGCCGACATCGCGCGCCTGACCGGGGAACAGCCCACCGTGGTCCATCGAGAGGTGTCTCGGCTGGTGGAGGCCGGTGTCCTGGGGGACACGCGCGTCGGCCGCGCACGGCTCGTCCACGCGAACCCGGACTACCGGCTCCGCCGACCCCTGACCGAGATCATCGCCGCCACCTACGGCCCGCCCGCGGTGCTGCAGAGCCTCCTCTCGGCCGTGCCCGAGGTGGAGGAGGCCTACGTCTACGGCTCCTGGGCCGCCCGCTTCACGGGCGTCCCTGGGGATCAGCCCGGTGACGTCGACGTGCTCGTCATCGGCGACGTGCCGCGGGTACGCCTCAACGACGTCGCTGCCGAGGCCGAGGACGCGCTCAGGGTTCCGGTGACCATCCATCGACTACGTCGCTCGGCGTGGCTGTCCGACGAGGACCCGTTCGTCCGCACGGTCAGAGAACGTCCCCTCCTACGCCTGGAGCTCTCACGATGATCGTCCGCTGGGAGCGTGGTCGCGTAGAGGTGGATCGGCTGATCGCCGATGGGCGGATCGAGCGCGTGGCGGCAAGCCGACAGCTGGCCGACCTGCTGCTCACGCAGGCCCGTGCGCATCTGGGGACAGCGGCGGCATCCGCCGCTGCGGATCCCACTGCGGCGTTCCAGGTGGCCTATGACGCCGCTCGGAAGTCGCTGGCCGCGGTGCTTGCCGTCCAAGGGCTCCGTGCGCGTGCACTACCGGGCGCCCACGCCGTCCTGCTCGACGTCGTGCTGGCTCAGCTCGACCCGCCGCTCGGCCCGACGCTGCGGCACTTCGACTGGCTACGTCGGATCCGCAACGCCGCCGAGTACCCCTCCCTCGAATCGCCAGGCATCGCGCTCGACGACGCGCAGGACGCGGTCGACCTCGCGTCGGCGATCGTCGACGCATCCGAGCGTGTGGTCCCGTCCATGCCCGTCTACTGACGGCGCGGGGGAGTGCACCTGCGCCGTCAGGCCGCCGGCACCCGCACGACGAGCGCCTGCCGGTCGACGCGCGCCTCGACCTCGGCGGCGTGCCCGACGATGTCGCCGTCCACCTGCACGGGCTCCGGCCGGCTGGCGGCGAGGTGCACGCGGCGGGCGCGGGTGTGGTCGATGCGGCCGATCTTGGCGGGCAGCTCGTTGCGCACGCCGACGCCCTGCAGCGCGACCTCGCCGAACAGTTGCGCCCAGCCGGCGATGCCGCCGCGCGTGTCGATCATCGCGACGTCGAGCTCGCCGTCGTCGATGATCGCGTCGGGCAGCAGCGTGATGCCGCCGGGCAGCTTGCCGCAGTTGCCGATGAGCATGCTGCGCACGCGCACGGTCTCGGCCTGCTGGTCGTCCAGGCGCACCCGCAGCCGCAGGCGGCGGCCGTTCAGGTGCTTGGCGCCGGCGACGAAGTAGGCCATCCAGCCCATCTTCGCCTTGAGGTCGTCGTCCGCGTCGGCGACCATCTGCGCGTCGAACCCGAGCCCGGCGATGACGAGGAAGACGTGGTCGCGCGGGTGGTCGGTGTCGTCGGGCATGTCGTCCGCCGCCTCGGCGATGTCGTCGTCCATCTGCGACTCCCACTTGACGACCTTGAGCCAGCCGACGTCGATCGGCTTGTCCTCGCCGTCGATCGCGACGCCCATGGCGGCGATCGGGTCGTTGAGCGGGATGTCGAGGTTGCGCGCGAGCAGGTTGCCCGTGCCGAGCGGCATGAGGCCCATGGGCACGCCCGTGCCGGCGAGCGCCTCGGCCACGGCGCGGACGGTGCCGTCGCCGCCGACCGCGATGACGAGGTCGGCGCCGCCCTCGACGGCCGCACGGGCCTGGCCGACGCCGGGGTCGTCGACGGTCGTCTCGAGCCACAGCGGCTCGGGCAGGTAGCGCTCGGACGCCGCCTTGTACACGGCGGCGCGCAGCGCGGGCACGTCCGGCTTCGAGGGGTTGGCGACGAACGCGACGAGCCGGCCCTCGCGCGGCGCGGCCGCGACCTGCTGCACGGGCTCGGCGTGGGCGAGGTCGTCGCCGTCGGCCTGGCGGCGCTGCCGCACGTACACGGTGCCGGCGAGCGCCAGCGCGACCACCGCCAGCACCGCCGCGACGACGGAGACCCACTCGACCCAGGACATGGCGCGAACGTACCGGGGAGGCACAGGTCCGGCGATCCGGGCGGGCGCACGGCCGACGTGGACCGCGTCACGCACCCCGGTCGGTAGGGTCGACGCGTGATCGATCTGCGGCTCCTGCGGGAGGACCCCGATGTCGTGCGCGCCAGCCAGGTGGCGCGTGGTGAGGACCCGCACCTCGTCGACGAGGTGCTCGACGCCGACGCGCGGCGCCGCTCCGCGCTGACGGAGTTCGAGACCCTGCGCGCCGAGCAGAAGTCCCAGGGCAAGAAGGTCGCGCAGGCGTCCGGCGACGAGAAGCAGGCGCTGCTCGCGCACACCAAGCAGCTCGCCGAGCGCGTCAAGGCGCTGCAGGCCGACGCCGCCGCGGCCGAGGAGCGCGCCACGGAGCTCGCGCGCCGCATCGGCAACGTCGTCGAGGAGGGCGTGCCGGCGGGCGGCGAGGACGACTACGTCGTGCTGGAGCACGTGGGCACGCAGCGCGACCTCGCGGCCGAGTACGGGCCGGACTTCGTCGTGCGGGACCACCTCGACCTCGGCGAGGCCCTCGGCGCGATCGACACGGAGCGCGGCGCGAAGGTGTCGGGCGCCCGGTTCTACTTCCTCACCGGCATCGGCGCGCGCCTCGAGCTCGCCCTGCTCTCGGCGGCCACCGACCTCGCGCTGCGCAACGGCTTCACGCCGATGATCACGCCGACGCTCGTGAAGCCGGAGATCATGGCGGGCACCGGGTTCCTCGGCGCGCACGCCGACGAGATCTACCACCTGCCGGCCGACGACCTGTACCTCGTCGGGACGAGCGAGGTCGCGCTCGCCGGCTACCACAAGGACGAGATCCTCGACCTGTCCGCCGGCCCGCTGCGGTACGCCGGGTGGAGCGCCTGCTACCGGCGCGAGGCCGGCTCGTACGGCAAGGACACCCGCGGCATCATCCGCGTGCACCAGTTCCACAAGGTCGAGGCGTTCGTGTGGACGCGCCCGGAGGACGCGGCCGCCGAGCACCGCCGGATCCTCGCGTGGGAGAAGGAGATGCTCGCGCTCGCGGAGCTCCCGTACCGCGTCATCGACACCGCCGCGGGCGACCTCGGCTCGAGCGCGGCCCGCAAGTTCGACTGCGAGGCGTGGCTGCCCAGCCAGCAGCGGTACATGGAGGTCACCTCGACCTCGAACTGCACGACGTACCAGGCCCGCCGGCTGGGGGTGCGCGAGCGCACCGAGGACGGCATGCGCACGGTCGCGACGCTCAACGGCACGCTCGCCACGACGCGCTGGATCGTCGCGATCCTCGAGAACCACCAGCAGGCCGACGGGTCGGTGCGCGTGCCCGAGGGGCTGCGCCCGTACCTCGGCGGGCTCGAGGTGCTCGAGCCCGTCGCCGCACAGGGGACGGCACGGGGGACGGCGCGGTGAGCCGCACGCGCCTCGTGGCGCTCGACGTCGACGGCACGCTGATGAGCTACGACGGCGTGATCTCGGCGGACGTGCGGACGGCGGTGACGGGCCTCGTCGCCGCGGGCGTGCACGTGGTGCTCGCGACGGGCCGGTCGATCCACTCGGCCACCGAGGTCGCGCAGGACCTCGGGCTGACCGAGGGCTGGGTCGTCGGCTCCAACGGCGCCGTGACGGCACGGCTGGACCCGTCGGCCGACGGCGGGTACGACGTGGTCCACGCCGTGACGTTCGACCCGGCCCCGGCGCTGCGGACCATCGCGCTCGAGATCCCCGACGTCCTGTTCGCCGTCGAGGACCTCCGCGTCGGCTTCCGGGTGTCCCGCCCGTTCCCGGACGGCGAGCTGACGGGGGAGCAGCGCGTCGAGCCGTTCGAGCAGCTGCTGGCGACGCCGGCGACCCGCGTCGTGATCCGCAACCCCGGCGGCACGCCGGAGGAGTTCCACGAGCTGGTCGAGCGCGTCGGCCTGCACCAGGTGTCGTACGCCGTCGGCTGGAGCGCGTGGCTCGACCTGACGCCGGCGGGGGTGTCGAAGGCGAGCGCGCTCGAGGAGGTCCGGCGCGAGCTGGGCGTCGAGCCGTTCGAGACCCTCGCGGTCGGCGACGGCGAGAACGACGTCGAGATGCTGCGCTGGGCGGCGTGCGGCGTCGCGATGGGGCACGCGCTCGAGCGCGTGCGGCTCGCGGCGGACGAGGTCACGGGCACCATCGACGACGACGGCGCGGTCGCCGTCCTGCGGCGCGTCCTGGCCTGAGGCGCGCGGCGCCCCGGGCGGCACGCTCCTCGCCGGCACGCTCCTCGTCGGCACGGTCCTACAGTGGCTCGGGTGGGCGACGACGACGGGCAGCGCCACCCGGGACGCGACCGGGGCGACCGCCGCCGGGCGCAGCTCGTGGCCGCGGGCGTCGAGGTCCTCGCGGAGCGCGGCTGGGCCGCCATGACCGCCCGCGCCGTCGCCGAGCGCGCCGGCACGCACGCGGGGCTCATCCACTACCACTTCGGCGGGTTCGCCCAGCTGAAGCGGGCCGTCGCGGCGGCGCTGGTCGAGGACGCGGTCGGGCCGCTCGTCGACACGCTCGCCCGCAGCGACCGGTGGCCGGACGGGCTCGCGGACGCCGTCACCGCCGGCGCCGGGCACCGGGGCTCGCCGGGGGGCCGGGTCGCCGCCGAGCTCATCACCGCGTCGCTCCAGGACGCGGACGTGCGGGGCGAGCTCGCGCCGGCGCTGCGGGACGCGCGCGACCGGGTCGCGGCGGTCCTGGCCGGGCAGCTGCCGGGCCCGCAGGCACGGGGGCTCGCGACGGTCGTCGTGGCCGCCCTGGACGGGCTGCTGCTGCACAGCCTCATCGACGACGACCTGGACCTCGCCGCCGCGGCCGCGGCGGTGCGCGGGCTCCGGACGGACGACGCGTCCGGGGACGTCAGGCGCGCGTCTCCGCCGGTGCGAAGACGACCACCACCGTGAGCGCCTCCGTGACGTCGACGAACCGGTGCTCCTCGCCCGCGGGGACGAAGACGACCGACCCCGGGCCGACGTCGACCGTCGCCGTGGGCGTCCACAGCCGCCCGCGCCCGGCGAGCACGACGTACACCTCGTCCTCCGCGTGCGGGCCCTGCGGGTCGGGGGCGCCGACCGGGATCGTGTAGGTGCCGACGCTCATCGCCGGCACACGGAGCTGCTCGACGTACGTCGCGGCGGTCCCCGCGACCGGCTCGGCGGGGCGTGCGAGCTCCTTCATGGTGCGTTCCTCCTGCGACGTGGGACGGGTGGGGACGTGGGTGGCGCGTGCGGCTCACAGCCCGCCGGAGACCCGCAGCACGGCGCCCGTGACGTACGAGGCCTCCGCGGACGCGAGCCACAGCACGGCCGCGGCGATCTCGTCGACGGTCCCGACCCTGCCCATCGGGATGCGACCCGCCACGCGGGCCGGCCGGCCGGGTTCGCCCGCTGCCGCGTGGATCTCCGTGTCGACCGTGCCCGGCGACACGGCGTTGACGCGGATGCCCCGCCCGGCGACCTCGCGGGCGAGACCCACGGTCATCGCCTCGACCGCGGCCTTCGAGGCGGCGTACGGCACGTACTCTCCGGGTGCCCCGAGGGTCGCCGCGACGGAGGACACGTTGACGACCGCGCCCGTCGCGCCGGCGGCCAGCCACCGGCGGACCGCCTCCTGGGACAGCAGCAGCGTGCCCAGCACGTTGACGTCGAGGACGCGCCGGACGTCGTCGGGCGTGACGTCGCCGAACGGCCCGATCCGTCCCGTCACGCCGGCGTTGTTCACGACGACCGTCACGGGTCCCAGCTCCGCCTCGGCGCGGTCGAGCGCGGCCGCCGGCGTGGCGGGGTCGCGGGCGTCGGCGCGCAGGGCGACCGCGCGGCCGCCGGACCCGCGCAGCCCCGCCACGAGCGCGGACGCGGACGCGTCGTCGTGCGCGTAGGTGAGCAGGACGCCGTAGCCGTCGGCGACGGCGCGGCGGGCGATCGCGGCACCGATCCCGCGGCCCCCGCCGGTGACCACCATGACGCCGCCCGCGGGACGCGCCGCGCCGGCGCCCCCGCCGACCGCGTCGTCGTGGGGCGGGGCCGGGGTCACGACGCACCGCCCGGCGCAGCCGACGCAGACGCGTCCGGCGGCGCGGGCCGGTACGGCTCCTCGCGGACCGCGTGCGCGGCGACGAGCTTGACCGCGAGCACGGGCCCGAACCACGCGAGCCCCGCCGGGGCGCCGACGGGCCCCGCGGCGACGAGGAGCGTGGCGAGCGCGCCGAACGCGACCGGGCGCCGCAGGTGGAGCGGCACGGCGTGGACCGCGAGGACCGACGCCAGGCAGCCCGCGTACCAGAAGGTCGCCCACCCCCAGCCGGCGCCCGGCAGCAGGAGCGCGAGCACGAGGGGGTGCACGTGCGCGGCGGTGAACGCGGGGCTGCTGCGCAGCAGGCGTGCGCCGCGGCCCGCCCCGGCGTCGCGGGGCCCGTGGTACTGACGCTTGGCGGTGCTCAGCGCGTTGGCCGTCACGCCCCCGACGACGTCGACGGCGAGGACGAGCACGACGGCCCACTGCCACGGCGCCCACGACGTCGTGGCCGCGGCCGCCACGACGCCGGCCGTGCCCGCCGCGGTGGCGACCGCGACGGTCGCGCGCTCGCCGGGCGTCGTCCCCGCGCCCAGGAGCCAGTCCGGGCGGCCCGCGGGCGCGCGCCAGTCGACGACGAACCCCGGCGCCCCCTCGACCGGCCGCACCGCTCCGGCGGCCGTCACCGTGCCGGCACCGCGCACGCAGGCAACTTGCTCATGCGACCAAGATAGCGACGGCCCGACGCGCGGTCACCCCCGGGGCCCGGCCGACCGCCGGCCGTCCGGTCGCCGGCCGGGTGCGGACGCGGACGTCCGCCGCCGGCCCCAACGTTCCTGCCGTGACCTGATCGTGACCGGTTCGTCAGTGTTTCGCCCTTGCAAGCGTTGCAGAAACAGACTTGTCTCGACGCAGGCCGGGCCACCACGGTCCGCCGAACGACCACGAGGACGTGGAGGTCACATGAAGCGGATCCAGCGGAACCGCGGGCTGGCGCTCGCCGCATCGGTCGCCGGGCTCGGGCTCGTGCTCACGGCCTGCTCGGGCGGTGACGGGGGTGACGCGACGGGCGGTGGCGGCGGAGACGCCGAGCCGACGTTCGACTGCGCCGACTACGAGCAGTACGGCGACCTCGAGGGCACGACGGTCACCGTCTACACCTCGATCGTCGACCCCGAGGCCGAGGAGCAGCGGGCGTCGTACGCGCCGTTCGAGGAGTGCACCGGCGCCACCATCGACTACGAGGGCTCGCGCGAGTTCGAGGCGCAGCTGCCCGTGCGGCTCGAGGCCGGCAACGCGCCCGACATCGCGTACATCCCGCAGCCCGGCTTCCTGCGCTCGCTCGTCGCGGACTTCCCCGACGCCGTGCAGCCCGCGGGCGACGCCGTCGTCGAGAACGCGAACGAGTACTACACCGAGCAGTGGGTCGAGTACGGCACGGTCGAGGGCACGCTGTACGCGACGCCGCTCGGCTCGAACGTGAAGTCGTTCGTCTGGTACTCGCCGTCGGCGTTCGAGGAGAACGGCTACGAGGTCCCGACCACGTGGCAGGAGCTGCTCGACCTCACCGACCAGATGGTCGAGGACAACCCGGACATCAAGCCGTGGTGCGCGGGCATCGAGTCCGGCGACGCCACCGGCTGGCCGGCCACCGACTGGCTCGAGGACGTCGTCCTGCGGACCGCCGGCCCGGACGTCTACGACCAGTGGGTCAACCACGAGATCCCCTTCGACGACCCGCAGATCGTCGCGGCGCTCGACGAGGTCGGCGGCATCCTCAAGAACGAGGACTACGTCAACGGCGGCCTCGGCGACGTCGCGTCCATCGCGTCGGCGCCGTGGAACGAGTCGGGCAACGGCATCCCCGACGGCACGTGCTTCCTGCACCGCGCCGCGAACTTCTACCAGGCCAACTGGGACGAGGGCCTCGAGGTCGCGGAGGACGGCGACGTCTACGCGTTCTACCTGCCGGGTGCCTCGGAGGACGACAAGCCGCTGCTCGGCGGCGGCGAGTTCGTCACCGCCTTCTCGGACCGCGAGGAGGTGCAGGCCTTCCACGCGTACCTGTCGAGCCCGCAGTGGGCCAACGCGAAGGCCGAGGTGACCGGTCAGGGCTGGATCAGCGCCAACAACGGCCTCGACCCCGACCTGCTGCAGTCCTCGATCGACCAGCTGTCGTTCGACCTGCTGACGGACGAGTCGTACACGTTCCGGTTCGACGGCTCCGACCAGATGCCCGGCTCCATCGGCACCGGCTCGTTCTGGCGCGAGATGGTCGCCTGGATCAGCCCGGGGCAGGACTCGCAGACCACCCTCTCGAACATCGAGGCGGACTGGCCCAGCAGCTGACCCGACGCGGCAGCTGGCTCCAGCAGCGCGCACGTGGTGGGGGTCGCCGGTCCGGCGGCCCCCACCACGACGTCCCGCACCCGCCGCCGCGGGTGCCCGCCGACCACCGCTGACCGGTCGCCGACGACCGGCACGACGAGGGGATGACCACCGTGGACTGGTTGCTCCAGCCCGACACGACCGCCGAGAAGCTCACGCTGATGGTCATCGCCATCGTGCTCTTCGTCGTCGTGATGGGCGCGATCCTGCTGGGCATCGACCGCCTGAGGCGCGCCCCCACGTGGGTCGTGGTGCTCGGCTTCCTCGGCCCGACGCTGCTGTTCCTCGCGTTCGGCCTGCTGTACCCCGGCCTGCGCACGGTGTGGAACTCGTTCCGGGACGGGCGCGGGCGCAACTTCATCGGGGTGGAGAACTACGTCACCGCGTTCACCGACGGGCAGTTCCAGGTGGTGCTGCGCAACACCGCCCTGTGGGTCGTCCTGGTGCCGCTCGCCGCGACGCTCTTCGGGCTCGTCTACGCCGTGCTCGTCGACCGCACGCGGTTCGAGTACCTCGCGAAGACGCTGATCTTCCTGCCGATGTCGATCTCCCTCGTGGGGGCGTCGATCATCTGGAAGTTCGTCTACGAGTACAAGCCGGTGCAGGGCAACATCCAGCAGACCGGCCTGCTCAACCAGGTGCTCGTGTGGCTGGGCATGGAACCGCAGCAGTTCCTGCAGGACCAGCCGTGGAACAACATCTTCCTCATCGTCGTCATGGTGTGGATCCAGGCCGGCTTCGCGATGACGGTGCTGTCCGCGGCGGTCAAGGCCATCCCCGACGACATCGTCGAGGCGGCGCGGCTCGACGGCCTGCACGGGCTCGGCATGTTCCGGTACATCACGGTGCCGTCGATCCGGCCGGCGCTCGTCGTCGTCGTCACGACCATCGCGATGGCGACCCTCAAGGTCTTCGACATCGTGCGCACCATGACCGGCGGCAACTTCAACACGTCGGTCGTCGCGTACGAGTTCTACACGCAGAGCTTCACGGCACGGAACCAGGGTCTGGGGGCCGCGCTCGCGGTCATCCTCTTCGTGCTCGTCATCCCGATCATCGCGTACAACGTGCGGCAGCTGAAGCTCGCGGAGGAGATCCGATGACCGCCATCCCGCCGACGACGCTCACCGACCCGACCGAGGTCGACACCCGCAAGGTGCGGGGCCTGACCCGCGCCGAGCAGCGCGCGATCGCCGCGAAGGGGCGGCTGAGCTCGCCGTGGGCGTCGGGGATCGCGATCGTGCTGGCGATCCTGTGGACCGTGCCGACGTTCGGGCTGCTCGTGACGTCGTTCCGCCCCCGCTCCGAGATCCGCGGCTCGGGCTGGTGGACGTTCCTGCAGAACCCCGCGGCGACGCTCGAGAACTACACCGAGGTGCTGTTCGGGTCGTCCACGAGCTTCGCGACGTTCTTCGTCAACTCGCTCGTCATCACGCTCCCCGCGGTCGTCATCCCGATCTCGCTCGCGCTGCTCGCGGCCTACGCGTTCGCGTGGATCCCGTTCCGCGGCCGCGAGGTGCTGTTCGTCGCGGTGTTCGCCCTCCAGGTCGTGCCGATCCAGGTGACGCTGCTGCCGCTGCTGCAGCAGTACGTGTCGTGGGGGCTCGCCGGGTCGTTCTGGGTCGTGTGGCTGTCGCACTCGATCTTCGCGCTGCCGCTCGCGATCTACCTGCTGCACAACTTCATGAAGGACATCCCCGCGTCGCTGGTCGAGGCGGCGCGCGTCGACGGCGCCGGGCACGTGACGGTGTTCTTCCGGGTGCTGCTGCCGCTGCTGACGCCCGCGATCGCGTCCTTCGGCATCTTCCAGTTCCTGTGGGTGTGGAACGACCTGCTCGTCGCGCTCGTGTTCGTCGGCGGCACCACCGACGTGGCACCGCTGACCGTGCGCATCGCCGAGCTCGCCGGCACGCGCGGGTCGCAGTGGCACCTGCTGTCCGCCGGCGCGTTTGTCGCGATGGTCGTGCCGCTCGTCGTGTTCCTCGCGCTGCAGCGGTACTTCGTGCGCGGGCTCCTCGCGGGGTCCGTCAAGGGCTGACGGCGGCGGGCGCGCGCGTAGCCTGACCGCGTGCCCGCCCCGCTCCTGTTCGTCGTCTCCGGGCTGACGCAGTACGTCGGGGCCGCGCTCGCGGTCGGGCTGTTCGCCGTGCTGCCCGCGGGCGTCGTCGCGTGGCTGCGCATCGCCGTGTCGGCGCTCGTGCTGCTCGCGTGGCGGCGGCCGTGGCGCGAGCGGGGCCTGTGGGCGCGGGGCCGGCTGGGCGTCACCGTGGCGTTCGGCGTGGTGCTGGCCCTGATGAACGTCGCGTTCTACGTCGCGATCGAGCACCTGCCGCTCGGCACCGCCGTCGCCCTCGAGTTCCTCGGGCCCGTCGCCGTCGCGGCCGTGACGGGCACCGGCTGGCGGGACCGGTCGGCGATCGCGGTCGCCGCCGTGGGCGTCGTCCTGCTCGCCGGCGTCAGCCTCGACACCGGTCCCGGGGCCGTGACCGGCCTCGTCGCGATCGCCGTGTCCGCGGTCTGCTGGGCGGCGTACATCCTGCTCGGGCGCCGGGTCGCGCGGGCCGGCACGCCCGGCGCCGGCGGGCTCGCGGTCGCGATGACCGCCGGCGCGGTCGTCCTCGCGCCGTTCCTCGCCGGGGGAGCGGGCCCCGCGCTCGTGGACGCGCGGCTCGCGGCGCTCGTCGTCGCGATCGCCGTGTGCTCGTCCGTCGTGCCCTACGCGCTCGAGCAGGTGGTGCTGCGGCGCGTCACCGCCGCGACGTTCGCGGTGCTGCTCGCGCTGCTGCCCGCGACCGCGGCCGTCGTCGGCGCCGTCGTCCTGCGGCAGTGGCCGCACGGGCTCGAGCTCGTCGGGCTCCTGCTCGTCTCCGGCGCGATCGCGCTCACCGCCCGGTCGGGCGCGGACGAGCCGGCCGAGGCCACGCCGCCGCCCGCGCCCTGACCGCCGTCAGAGGTGGCGTCAGAGGTACTGGCCGGGCGTCGGCCGGACGTCCTCGCCGCCCTCGCCCTGCGGCGCCGGCATCGCGAACGGCCCGCCCGGGCCCGGCGGGCGCGCACCAGGCGGCAGCGCGCGGCGCATCTGCGAGAGCTGCGCCTGCGCCGCCATCTGCTGCGCCACGAGCGCCGTCTGGATGCCGTGGAACAGCCCCTCGAGCCAGCCCACGAGCTGCGCCTGCGCGACGCGCAGCTCGGCGTCCGACGGGGACGCGTCCTCCGAGAACGGCAGCGCGATGCGGCGCAGCTCGTCGACCAGCTCGGGGGACAGGCCGTCCTCCAGCTCGTGCAGCGAGCGCTCGTGGATGTCGGCGAGCCGCGCCCGGGCCGCGTCGTCGAGCGGTGACGCGCGCACCTCGTCCAGCAGCTGCTTGATCATCGTCCCGATCCGCATGACCTTGGCCGGCTGCTCGACGAGGCCGGCGACGTCCTCGCGGCGGCCGTCGTCCTGCGCGGCGTCGTCGGGCGCGGCCGGCTCCCCCTCGGCGGGGACCACGACCACGCGCGGGCGGTCGTCGGCGTGGTCGTCGTGGCGGCGGTCCTCGTCGTGCTGCGTCTGGTCCATCCTCGGCATTCTGGTCGAGGCCCCCGGCACCCGCAGCCCGGTCGCCGCCGCGGGTCTCCGGTCCCCCCTCCCGCCGCCACCCGCCACGGTCGCCGTGAACCGGCCGTCGTGCAGCCATCCGGTCCCCGCGTGCTGCCGAAGGGCCGGGTCGACGCGGTGCGGCGGCGTCCGCTGGCTAGGCTGGCGGGCATGGCGTGGCTGAGCACCCCGGCGCATCACCGTTGGCTCGAGGCGGAGGCCGACCGGCTCTGGGAGTTCGGGCACGCGTCGCGCGTGCCGACGGGCGGGTTCGCCCGCCTCGACGAGCAGGGCCGCCCCGAGGGCGGTGCGCTCGAGCTGTGGGTGACGTGCCGCATGACGCACGTGTACGCGCTCGCGCACCTCGCCGGCCGGCCGGGCTCCGCCGCGCTCGTCGACCACGGCCTCGCCGCCCTCACGGGCCTGTTCCACGACGCCGAGCACGGCGGCTGGTACGCGGAGGTCGAGCGCGACGGCACGCCGCGCGACGACGAGAAGGCGGCCTACCCGCACGCGTTCGTCGTGCTCGCGACGGCCAGCGCCACCGCGGCGGGCCGGCCGGGCGCCCGCGAGCTGCTCGACGAGGCGCTCGCCGTGCAGGAGCGGCACTTCTGGGACGACGCGGCCGGCATGGCCGTCGAGGCCTGGGACCGCACGTTCGCCGACCTGGACGCCTACCGCGGCGTCAACGCCAACATGCACACCGTCGAGGCGTACCTCACCGCCGCCGACGTCACGGGCGACCGGCGCTGGCTGGACCGCGCGGCGCGCGTCGTCGAGCGCGTGGTGCACGGCTTCGCGGCCGGCAACGGCTGGCGCATCCCCGAGCACTTCGACGCCACGTGGACGCCGGACCTCGAGTACAACGCCGACACGCCCGCGCACCCGTTCCGGCCGTACGGCGCGACGATCGGGCACTGGTTCGAGTGGGCGCGCCTCACCCTGCACACGCGCGCGGCGCTCGCCGCGGCCGGTGACGACACCCCGGCGTGGCTGCTCGACGACGCGGTGGCCCTGTTCGACGCCGGCGTCCGCGAGGGCTGGGCCGTCGACGGCGCACCGGGCTTCGTCTACACGGTGGACTGGGAGGGGCGCCCGGTCGTGCGCGAGCGCATGCACTGGGTCGCGGCCGAGGCGGTCGCCGCGGCCGCCGCGCTCGCGCACGCGACGGGGGAGCGGCGGTTCGACGACCTCTACACGCAGTGGTGGGAGTACGTCGGCACGTACGTGCTCGACCGCGAGAACGGGTCGTGGTGGCACGAGCTCGGCACGGACAACCGGGTCTCGCGCACCGTCTGGGCCGGCAAGGCCGACCTCTACCACGCGGTGCAGGCCACGCTCGTGCCGCGCCTTCCGCTCACGCCCGTGCTGGCACCGGCGCTCGCGGCGGGCCTGCTGGCCTGACACCGGCCGGGGCCGGCGGGCGTCCCGGCGTCAGGGCTGGAGGAGCACCTTCCCGAAGACGTCGCCGGACGCGAGCAGGCGGTGCGCCTCGGCGGCGTCGGCCAGCGGCAGGCGCGCGTGCACGACCGGTGCGAGGCGGCCGTCGGTCAGCATCGGCCACACGTGCTCCGCGACCTCGGCGAGGATCGCGTCCTTCTGCGCCGCCGGGCGGTCCCGCAGCGTCGTCCCGATCACGGACGCGCGCCGGGCCATGAGCGCGGACAGGTCCAGCTCGCCCCGCCGTCCCTGCTGGAGCCCGATGACGACGAGCCGCCCGCCCTCGGCGAGCGCCGCTACGTTCGCGCCCAGCGCACCCCCACCCAGCACGTCGAGGACGACGTCGACGCCCCGGCCGTCGGTCGCCGCCCGCAGCCGGTCCGCGACGTCGCCCGCGCGGTGGTCGACGACGACGTGCGCCCCCAGCCCCGCCACGCGCGCGCACCGGTCCGGCCCGCCCGCGGTGGCCACGACCCGGGCGCCGAGCGCGCGGCCGAGCTGGACGGCCACCGACCCGACGCCCCCGGAGCCGCCGTGCACGAGCAGCGTCTCGCCGGGCGCCAGGCGCGCGGCCCGCAGGTTCGACCAGACGGTCGCGACGGCCTCGGGCAGGCCGCCCGCGTCGACCAGCGGTACCGCCTCGGGCACCCGCAGCGCGTGGGTTCCCGCCACGGTCACCCGTTCGGAGTAACCTCCGCCGGCGAGGAGTGCCGCCACCCGGTCGCCGACCCGCCACGGGACGCCGGCCGGGTCCACCGGGGCCGAGCCCGGGGCGGCGCCGGCGGGGGCCGCGCACCCCACCACGACGCCGGACACCTCGAGGCCCGGCCAGGCGGGCGCACCCGGCGGAGGTGGGTAGCGGCCCTCGCGTTGCAGCAGGTCAGCCCGGTTCACGCCCGCGGCGGCGACCTCGACGAGCAGCTCGCCCGGCGCCGGCGACGGCTCCGGCACGTCCTGCACCTGCAGCACCTCGGGCCCGCCCGGCCTCGTCACGACGACGGCTCGCACCCTGCCGAGCCTAGGTCGCAGGCACCGTCACGGCCCGTCGTGGCCGCGCACGACCGCCGCGCCGGCGTGGGCGATTCGCGCAGTACGCGACGTATCGGACCGGGTGAGTCCCGTGGCAAACTCTGCGCCGGGCTAATGGTCCGCTGTCCAGGTACCGATGAGACGCAGACGGCAGTCACCCGACGTGCCGGCGCGACTCGCCAGACGGTGCGTCCGCGAGAGCGTCCGACGTCGGGCGAGAGGAAAGGATCGACATGCTGCGACGGCTCGGCATCCGTGCCAAGGTCCTGGCGGTCCTCGCCGTGCCCATGATCGTCCTCCTGGCTGCCGGCGCGTTCATCTCGAACAACGCCCTCCAGGACCTGCGCTACGCCCGCGCCTCGCAGCAGGTGGTCCGCACGCTCGACGCGCTGGCGCCGCTCTCCGCGGCCCTCCAGCAGGAGCGGACCATCTCCTTGACGGGCGGCAGCGCCGAGCAGATCGCCGCGGCACGTCAGGAGACCGACAAGGCCCTCGCCGCGACGCGGGAGGTGACGGCGGAGCTCGACCTGAGCCAGTTCCCGCCCTCCGTGGTCAACGAGTTCCGGGACAGCCAGGACGCGTTCGCGGTGGCGCTGCCGCAGCTGCGGACCCGTGTCGACGAGAGCGCCCAGCGCACGGTCCTCAAGAGCGCGTTCAAGCTCAACATCGACGGGCAGCTCCGCGTTCTCGAGGGCGTCGCGAACTCGCTCCGCGACCGCGAGCTCGCCCAGTACATCAGCGCCACCCGGGACACCGGCGTCCTCGTCGACGCGCTGGTGACCGAGTACATCGCCGGTGTGGAGCTCCTCAACGCCGTCACGGACAGCCCCGCGGCGTCCCGCACGTTCCAGGGCCTCACCGCCGCGTCGGAGCTCGCCCGTGAGCGCGCCCGGGCCTCGGTGGGCAACCTCGAGCTCGACGGCGTCGCGGTCTCCAGCGGCGACCCGACCCCGACGCTCCTCGCGCAGCGCTCGCTCTTCCAGCAGGGCAACGTCGCCGCGGTGTCGGCCATCGACCCGGCGGCCTGGCTCGGCCAGACGCAGGCGCAGCTCGACATGCTCAGCGGCGTCAACGACGGCGTGCTCGCCGGCGCCGACGTGCGTGCCGCCCAGGCCGTGGGCGACGCCCGCGACACCGCGCTCCTCACGATCGCGCTCGCCGTGCTCGCCGCCGTCGCCTCGCTGCTGTTCGCCACGTTCGTCGCCCGCGGCATCGTCGTCCCGCTGCGCCGCCTCACCAGCGCCGCCGCCGACGTCCGCGAGCAGCTCCCCCGGCTCGTCGAGCAGGTGGCGGTCCCCGGTGAGGGGCCCGAGATCCAGCTCGCCCCGATCCCCGTGACGTCGAGCGACGAGATCGGCCGCCTGGCCGCCGCGTTCAACGCGGTGAACGCGCAGACCGTCACGGTCGCGCAGGAGCAGGCCGCCCTCCGTGGCTCCATCGCGGAGATGTTCGTCAACGTCGCCCGCCGCGACCAGGTCCTGCTCAACCGGCAGCTGTCCTTCATCGACTCGCTCGAGCGGGCCGAGGAGGACCCGGGGACCCTGGCGAACCTGTTCCGCCTCGACCACCTCGCCACCCGGATGCGCCGCAACGCGGAGTCCCTCCTCGTCCTCGCGGGCATCGACTCCGGCCGTCGTCTGCGCGACGCGATGCCGCTGTCCGACGTCATCCGCACGGCCTCCTCCGAGATCGAGCAGTACGACCGCGTCGAGCTCGACCTCCAGGTCGACCCGCACATGCTCGGCTTCAACGCCCTGTCCGCCGCCCACCTGCTCGCCGAGCTCCTCGAGAACGCGACCGTGTTCTCCGAGCCCGAGACGCCGGTCGTCGTCAGCACGGGCATCAGCGGCGCCTCGGTCGTCGTGCGCATCACCGACCAGGGCCTCGGCATGACCGAGGCCGAGATGGACGCGGCGAACCACAAGATCGCGTCCGTCTCCGCGAGCGACGCCCTCGGCGCGCAGCGCCTCGGCCTCTTCGTCGTCGGCCGCATCGCCCAGCGCCTCGGCGCCGAGGTCACGCTGCGCAAGCGGCCCTCCGGCACCGGCACCGACGCGCTCGTGCTCTTCCCGAGCACCCTGTTCTCCGCCAACGAGGTCGGCGGCTTCAACGCCGCGCCGCTCGCCCCCGCGTCGTCCGCGATGGCGCCGGTCGCCGAGATCGAGGCGCCGGAGGTCCGCGAGGTCGACCTCGCCGGGCTCACCGACGGCGAGACGTCGCTCGGCCTGCCCCGCCGCCGGCGTGGTGACGACAGCGCGGCGACGCCCGTCGCGCCGTCCGCGCCCTCGGCCCCCGCCCCCGACGACGCGCCGATCCCGGTGCCGAGCGTCGGCGGCAACGGCCTGCCCACGCGGTCGCGCAAGACGTTCGACGAGGACAACATCGTCCTCCCCGAGGCGCCCGAGGCCCGGCTGTCCCCGGAGCTCTCCGTGGGCGGCGGCGACTGGGCGCCGGCGGTCGCGGCGGCGCCCCGCGCGCTCGGCGGCCTCCCCAGCCGCACCCGTGCCTCGACGTCCGCGTGGGCCGCGCCGCAGACGCAGGACGACGCGCAGCAGACGGCCCCGGCGGACCCCGCGACGCGTGCCGGCCTGTTCTCCGGGTTCCGCAACCGCGAGGCGCTCGTCACGACGTCGTCGGACGAGCAGCCCGCCGAGGCCGCCCCCGCCGCGTTCCACGTGCCGGGTCTCGTGCCCGACGAGGACGCGTCGGCGTCCGCGCCGTCGTCCGACGGCGGCTGGCCGGTGCCCTCGTGGCGAGAGCCCGCGCAGGACGCCACGCCGCTGCCCGGCCGCACCGGCGACGGCCTGCCGTCGCGCACCTCCGCGGCCCCGCAGGACGCCACGAGCGCGATCGCGCCGTGGGCGGCCGAGGCGGAGCAGGACGACGAGCAGACCTGGGGCCAGCCGGAGCAGAAGCCGTGGGCGCAGCAGGCCGAGCCCGAGCAGCAGCCCTGGGCCCAGCAGGCCGAGGCCGAGCAGCCGTGGGCCCCGCAGCAGGAGCAGCAGCCGTGGGCCGCGCAGCAGGAGCAGCAGCCGTGGGCGCAGCCCGAGGCCGCCCGGGAGCCGTGGGCTCCGGCGCAGGCGGAGGAGCAGCAGCCGTGGGCTCCGGCGCAGGCGGAGGAGCAGCCGTGGGCTCCGGCGCAGGCGGAGGAGCAGCAGCCGTGGGCTCCCGCGCAGGCGGAGGAGCAGCCGTGGGCTCCGGCGCAGGCCGAGGAGCAGCAGCCGTGGGCCCCCGCGGCGGAGGCCGCCCCCGCGTGGGGTGACGGCGAGCCGTCCGCCCCGCAGCACCCGGCGCCCGCCGAGGAGCCCGCGCCGTCGTTCACCGCGTACAGCGGCTACTCCGGCTGGGCCGGCAGCGCCGACCGTCCGACGATCGACTACCAGGCGCCGTACGTGCCGTTCGAGCGCACGCTCGACGAGGCCCGTGCGTGGCACACCGGGGCGATCCCGGTCGTCCCGGAGCCCGCCCGCCGCCGCGCCGAGCCCGTCGCAGCGCAGCCCGAGGCCCCGCAGCACCACGAGGCGGAGCCGGTCGCCGAGCAGCTGCCGAGCCGGCACGCGGCGGCGCACGCCCCCGTGCTGCTCGAGCCGGACCCGGAGGAGGAGGCCCCGGCCGCGCCGTGGGCGCCGGTCCCGGCCCCGCAGCAGGCGCTCGCCGAGCAGCAGCCCGCCTGGGCGCCGACGACACCCGAGCCGCCGCAGTGGCAGGCGCCGCAGTGGCAGGACGAGGCCCCGGCCGCTCCGGCCGCGCCGGTCCAGCAGCCCGCCGCGGAGGAGCGCCCCGCGACCCCGGCGTGGAGCCGCCCGTCGAACGGCTGGCAGGCGCCGGTCGAGCAGCCGACGCAGATGTTCTCGCCGGTCGAGGCCGCCGAGGCCGTCGCGTTCCCGCAGGCCCCGGTGCAGCAGCCGCCGGCCCCGCAGGCACCGGCGTACCAGGCTCCGGCGGAGCAGCCCGCGCCGCTGGCGCAGCGCTCCCCGGCCCCGCAGGCCACCGCGCAGCCCGCGTGGCAGGCCACCCCGGCGCCGGCGGCCCCCGCCGG
Organism: Cellulomonas sp. NPDC057328; assembly: GCF_042667215.1. Lineage (NCBI taxonomy): Bacteria > Bacillati > Actinomycetota > Actinomycetes > Micrococcales > Cellulomonadaceae > Cellulomonas > Cellulomonas sp. NPDC057328. The sequence continues at coordinate 31,195 of NZ_JBHUZW010000033.1, forward strand.
CCAGGACGCCCCGGCGTTCGGCGACCTGGTCCGCCCGGTCGACGACAAGCCCAAGCGTCGCTGGGGTGCCTTCTTCGGCCGCCGCAAGGAGGACGAGGCGGAGCCGGAGACCGGCCAGCAGGCCGCCGCGCCGAGCGCCCCCGTGCGGTCGTCGGCGTGGGGAGCCGAGCCGGCTGCCCCGGCCGCCGGCGGCTGGCAGGCCCCGACCTGGTCGGCCCCCGCGGCCCCGGCGCCCGCGCCGGTGCAGGAGCAGCGGCCCGCCCCGGCGTGGTCGCCGTCCGAGCGGTCCGTCCGCCCGGCGGTCGGTCAGCCGGTGTCCACCGTGCCGCAGCCGTCCGTCCCGCCGTCCGTCGCCCCGCGCGTCGGCACCCTGGACGACGAGGTGGCGGCCATGCTGGCCCTGCGCTCCGACATCCAGGAGCAGGCGCTGTCGGAGCTCAGCCAGCTCTCGGCCTACCGGCCGAGCGCGGTGGGCGCCGGCGCGGAGCGTCTGACCAAGCGTGTGCCGACCGCCGTCCCCGCGGCGCCGGCACCGACCGAGGAGCGACCCGTGCAGCGTGACGCCGATCAGCTGCGGTCGCGACTCTCCAGCTTCCAGTCCGGCACCTCGCGCGGGCGGCGTGCCGCCGGCGGACCGGACGGTGACGCATGATCCACCTCACGACTCCCGGCGACGCCCGCGTCGCCGTGACGCCCCAGCCCGCAGTCGGCCCTGACTGCACCATGAAGGAGGAAGTGTGACCGCGCTCAGCACCGAGGCAGCCAACTTCGGCTGGCTCCTGGACAACTTCGTCCGGACCGTGCCCGGCACTCGCCACACGCTCGTGGTGTCGGCCGACGGTCTGCTCATGGCGATGTCCGAGCAGCTCGACCGCACCAGCGGCGACCAGCTCGCGGCGATCGTCTCCGGGATGTCGAGCCTCACCCGAGGCGCGTCCCGCCAGCTCCGTGCGGGGGAGGTGCGCCAGGCGATCATCGAGATGGACCACCTGTTCCTGTTCCTCATGAGCGTCTCCAACGGCTCCGTCCTCGCCGTGGTCGCGGAGTCGACGTGCGACGTCGGGCTCATCGGCTACGAGATGGCGATGCTCGTCTCGCGGACCGAGGCGACGCTGACCCCGCAGCTCATCTCCGAGATGCGTGGACAGCTCCCCGTCGACGGCGCGACCCGGGCCCCGGTCGCCTGAGGCGTCGACGATGAGCGAACACGTCGAGTACGAGGCCAGGACGGTCCGGCCGTACGCCGTGACCGGCGGTCGCGTGCGCTCGGCTCGCTCCGACCTGCCTCTCGAGGCCCTGGTCGAGGTCATGCCGGGCGCCGTGGCGAGCACGGGCCTGACACCTGAGAAGCGCGCGATCATCCAGCACGCGTCGTCCGGGTACATCTCGGTCGCCGAGCTGTCGGCGCTCCTCCACCTGCCGCTCGGTGTGGTCCGGATCCTCGTGTCCGACCTCACCGACGCCAACTACGTGCGTGTGCACACCTCTCAGCCGGTCGAGGTCAACACCGGTGAGTCCCCCGCCCTGTCCCTGAGCGTGCTGGAGAGTGTTCTCAATGGCATTTCCGCCCTCTGACGCCGCCGTCGCCGCTCCGGCGGGGACCGCGGGCGCCATTGCCCCCACCGTCGTCAAGATCGTCGTCGCCGGCGGGTTCGCCGTCGGCAAGACGACCTTCATCGGGTCCATCTCCGACATCGAGCCCCTCAACACCGAGGCCGCGATGACGGAGCACTCCGTCGGCGTCGACGACGCCGGTGGCGTGAGCGACCGCAAGACGACCACCACCGTCGCCATGGACTTCGGCCGCATCGCGCTGCCGGGCCAGCTGTGGCTCTACCTGTTCGGCACGCCGGGCCAGGACCGCTTCCTCTTCATGTGGGACGACCTGGTGCGCGGGGCGATCGGTGCGGTCGTGCTCGTCGACACGGACCGTCTCGACCAGTGCTTCCCGGCCGTCGACTACTTCGAGAGCCGCGGCATCCCGTTCGTCGTCGGCGTGAACTGCTTCGACGGCATCGCGAAGCACCAGCTCGAGGACGTCCGCGAGGCCCTCGCGATCCCCGCCCACGTGCCGGTGCTCTACACCGACGCACGGTCGCGTGCCGCGACCAAGCAGGCGCTCATCGCGCTCGTGCAGCTCGCCATGGAGCGTCTCCGCTCCCGCTGACGTCCGCACCCGACGACGGCCGGTCACCCTCCGCGGGGGCCGGCCGTCGGCGCGTGCGGCCGACGCGCGGGCGCGCGGCTAGCGTCGGCGCATGACGCAGATCGACCTCGCGGGGCGGACCGCCCTCGTCACGGGTTCCACGCAGGGCATCGGTGCCGCCATCGCGGCCGGGCTGGCGCGCGCGGGTGCGCGCGTCGCCGTCAACGGGCGCACGCACGCGTCGGTCGACGCGGGACTCGCCCGGCTGGCGGAGGAGGTGCCGGACGGAGTGTTCGTCGCGGCACCGGGGGACGTGACGACGGACGAGGGCGTCGCGGCCGTGCGCGACGCGGTGCCGCACGTCGACGTCCTCGTCAACAACCTGGGGATCTTCGGCGCCCGGCCGGCGCTCGAGATCACCGACGACGAGTGGCGGCGGTACTTCGAGGTGAACGTGCTCGCGGCGGTGCGCCTCACGCGCGCGTACCTGCCGGCGATGACGGGCCAGGGCTGGGGGCGTGTGCTGAACATCGCGAGCGACTCCGCCGTCGTGATCCCCGCCGAGATGATCCACTACGGCATGTCGAAGACCGCGCTGCTCGCGGTCTCGCGCGGGTTCGCCAAGGAGGCGGCCGGCACCGGCGTCACCGTCAACTCGGTGATCGCGGGCCCGACGCACACCGGCGGCGTCGAGGACTTCGTGTACTCGCTCGTCGACCGCGACCTGCCGTGGGACGAGGCGCAGCGCGAGTTCATGCGTGTGCACCGGCCGCAGTCGCTGCTGCAGCGGCTGATCGAGCCGGAGGAGATCGCGCACATGGTCGTGTACCTGGCGTCGCCCCTGGCGTCCGCGACGACCGGCGGCGCCGTGCGTGTGGACGGCGGGTACGTGGACGCGATCCTGCCGTGACGCCCCGTCGGCCCCCCGCCGCCAACGCCCCCGGGCCC
>NZ_JBHUZW010000034.1:0-34101 GCF_042667215.1 Cellulomonas sp. NPDC057328
CCGCGCGGGCGTGGTTCCGGCACGTCCCGTCCGACGCGGCGGAGCGCGTCCTGGGTGCGGACCTTCCCCCCACGTGCGTCGTCGCCGGGGCCCAGGACGTCCTCACGGGCGTCGCGCCCGTCGAGGCGTACGCGGCGGCGCTGGGTGCCGAGCTGGTCGTGCTCGACGCCTGCGGGCACTACCCGTGGGTCGAGCGGCCGGCCGCGTTCCGCGACGCGGTGCTGGACTGGTGGGCGGCGGCGCCCGGACCGGCGCGGCGTGCACCGGCGGACGCGTGAGGTGTGGGCCCGGCCGGTCTCGAACCGACGACCTCCGCGGTGTAAGCGCGGCGCTCTGACCAACTGAGCTACAGGCCCTCAAGCGTGCGACAGCCTACCGGCGACGTAGGCTCGGCCCGTGCGCGCCACCCTTCTGCACGGCCCCCGCGACGTCCGCGTCGAGCGGGTGCCGGACCCCGAGATCCGCCGTCCCACCGACGCCGTCGTGCGTGTCGTCGCGAGCTGCGTGTGCGGCTCCGACCTGTGGCCCTACCGCGGGGTGCGCCCCGTCCGGGAGCCGCGGCGGATGGGGCACGAGTTCGTCGGTGTCGTCGAGGAGGTGGGCTCCGAGGTCGCGCGCGTCAAGGTCGGCGACTTCGTCGTCGCCCCGTTCGTCGTCAGCGACGACACCTGCGTGCACTGCCGCAACGGCGTGCACACCTCCTGCGTCAACGGCGCGGGCTGGGGCGGGCCGGACCGGCACGGCGACATGGTCGACGGCGGCCAGGGCGAGCACGTGCGCGTGCCGTTCGCCGACGGGACGCTCGTCGTGACGCCCGAGCACCCCGACGACGCGCTGCTGCCGCACGTGCTCACGCTCACCGACGTCATGGGGACCGGGCACCACGCGGCCCTGGCCGGCGGCGTGCGTGCGGGCTCCACCGTGGCGGTCGTCGGCGACGGCGCGGTCGGCCTGTGCGCCGTCATCGCGGCACGGCGACTGGGGGCCGAGCGGGTCGTGGCGATGTCGCGGCACGAGGCCCGGTCGGCGCTGGCGGTCCGGTTCGGCGCGACGGACGTCGTGGCGGAGCGCGGCGACGAGGGCGCGGCCGCGGTGGTCGACCTGCTCGGGGGCGTCGGGCCGGACGCGGTGCTCGAGTGCGTCGGGACGAAGGAGTCGATGCAGCAGGCGCTCGACACGGTGCGCCCGGGCGGGCGCGTCGGGTACGTCGGCGTGCCGGCGGGCGGCCCGGAGCTGCCGGTGCCGCAGCTCTTCGGCGCGAACATCGGCGTGCTCGGCGGCGTCGCGCCCGTGCGCGCCTACGTCGAGGGGCTCCTCCCGGACGTGTGGGCCGGGACGATCGAACCCGGTCTCGTCTTCGACGGCACGTTCGCGCTCGACGCGATCGCCGACGCGTACGCGGCGATGGACGAGCGGACGGTGACGAAGTCGCTGGTGCTGCCGTGAGCGCCGCGACCCTGGCCGACGTCGTCGGCGCGCTCGAACGGCGCTACCCGCCGCGGACCGCCGAGCAGTGGGACGCGGTCGGCCTGGTCGCGGGGGACCCGGCGGCACCCGTGCGCCGGGTGCTGCTCGCCGTCGACCCGGTGGCCACCGTCGTCGACGAGGCGCTCGCGTGGGACGCGGACCTGCTGCTCACGCACCACCCGCTCTTCCTCAGGGGCGTGCACTCGGTGGCCGCCACGACGTACAAGGGCGCGCTCGTGCACCGGCTCGTGCGCGGCGGCTGCGCCCTCTACACGGCGCACACCAACGCCGACGCCGCCCGCGGCGGGGTGGCCGAGGCGCTCGCGGAGGCCGTCGGTCTCGTCGACACCGTGCCGCTCGTGCCGGTGCCCGCGCCGGCGCTCGACAAGGTCGTGGTGTTCGTGCCGGTGGACGACGCCGACGCGCTGATCGACGCGCTGGCCGCGGCCGGGGCCGGCGCGCTCGGGGACTACGAGCGGGCCGCGTGGACCACGACGGGCGTGGGCACGTTCACGCCCGTCGCGGGCGCCGCGCCGGCGGTCGGCGAGGTCGGGCGGCGCGAGGACGTGCGCGAGGCACGCGTCGAGATGGTCGCGCCGCGGTCCGCGCGCTCCCGCGTGCTGGCCGCGCTGCGCGGGGCGCACCCGTACGAGGAGCCGGCGTTCGACGTCCTCGAGCTCGCCGCGCAGCCCGGGTCCACCGGGCTCGGGCGCGTCGGGACGCTGCCGACGCCCGCGCGGCTGGCGGACTTCGCCGCCGCGGTGGCGCGCGCGGTGCCGGCGACGGTCCAGGGCGTCCGCTACGCGGGCGACGCCGACATGCCGGTGCGGCGCGTGGCCGTGCTCGGCGGGTCCGGCGACTCGCTCTTCGACGCCGTCCGCGCCGCCGACGTCGACGCGTACGTCACCGCCGACCTGCGCCACCACCCGGCGTCCGAGCAGCAGGAGCGCGCGGCGTTCGAGGCGGGCGGGGGCGCGCCGCGGCCCGCGCTCGTCGACCTCGCGCACGCCGCGTCCGAGTGGCCCTGGCTGGCGCGCGCCGCCGCCGACCTCGTCGCGGACCTGCAGGCGCAGGGCACTACGGTGGAGACCCGCGTGAGCACGCTGCCCACCGACCCGTGGACGGGTCGTGTGCCGCAGACGGCCAGCACCCAGCCGGAAGGAACCCCGTGACGAGCGCCCCCGCAGCCGACCAGCGCCGCCTCCTGGACGTCCAGGAGATCGACACCCGCCTCGACCAGCTCGCCCACAAGCGGCGCACGCTGCCGGCCCTGGCCCGGCTGCTGGAGCTGGACGCCCAGCTGGCCGACCTCGACACCGCGCTCGTCACCTCCCGCACCGCCGCGTCGGACCTGCGTACCGAGCTGCGCAAGGCCGAGGCCGACGTCGAGCAGGTGCGCAGCCGTGCGGCGCGCAACCAGCAGCGGCTGGACGCGGGCGCGGGCAGCGCCAAGGACATGCAGGCGCTGTCGAGCGAGCTCGAGAGCCTGGCCCGGCGGCAGGGCGACCTCGAGGAGGTCGAGCTCGAGGTCATGGAGCGGCTCGAGGCGCACGAGGGCGCGCTGACCGAGCTCGAGCAGGCGCACCTCGCGCTGGTCACCGAGCGGGACAAGGTCGTCGCCGAGCGGGACGCCGGGTACGCGGAGGTCGACGCCGAGGTCGAGCGGCTGCAGTCCGTGCGGCTCAAGGCCGCCGACGGCATCGACGCGGGCCTCATGACGCTCTACCAGAAGCTGCGCGGCCAGCACCAGGGTCGCGGCGCCGCCCCGCTGCGCGGCAACCGCTGCGAGGGCTGCCGGCTCGAGCTCAACCCGCTCGACCTGGAGGGGATCCGGGCCAAGCCGGCCGACGCGGTCGTGCGCTGCGAGGAGTGCGGGCGGATCCTCGTCCGCGGGGCCGAGGGCGCCTGATGGCCGGCCCCGCCGACGGCGCCGAGGCGCTCGACCACGAGACCACCACCGACCCGGCCGGCACGGGGACGGCGGCGGCGCAGGGGCGCGCGCGGCAGCCGCGGCCGTCGGGCGCGGCGGTGCGCTTCGACAGTGACGAGCCGGTGACGGTGGTGCTCGTCCGGCACGGTCAGACCACGATGACGGTGTCGCGCGGCTACTCCGGCTCGTCCGAGCCGGGGCCGCCGCTCGACGAGCACGGGCGGGCGCAGGCGGCCGCCGCGGCGGCGCTGGTGGACCGGGTCGGGCGCGACCTGTGGGGCGACATCGCGTACCCGACCGAGCTGGTGGCGTCGCCCATGGTCCGCACGCAGCAGACGGGCGGCGTCATCGCGGAGCGGCTCGGGCTCGACGTCCGCACGGACGCGGCGTTCCAGGAGGCGGACTTCGGCGACTGGCAGGGCCTGACCGCCGAGGAGATCGAGGAGCGCTGGCCCGGGCAGCTCGAGCCGTGGCACACCTCCGGCCGGCTGCGGCCGCCGGGCGGCGGCGAGTCGATCGAGGACGTCGGCGTGCGCCTGCGCGCCGGGCTCGACGCGCTGCAGACCGGCGGGCCGCGGACGGTCGTCGTCGTGTCGCACGCCGTGGCCATCCGCGCCGCGCTGGGCGTCACCATGGGCGCCGACCCCGGCACGTGGAGCCAGCTGCGCGTGGCGCCGGCGTCGGTCAGCATCATCCGGCTGTACGCCGACAAGCGCGACGAGGTCGCGGTCGCCGGTGCGCCGAGCGAGGGCTGGGGCCGGGGCTGACCGGGCACCGACCGTCGTGCGGCTGCTGACCTCGACCCCGGACGCCGGCTGGCTGCCCCTGGGCGGTCGCGCCGACGTGGTCCTCGCGGAGCACGGTGATCCCGTGCCCGAGGCCGTGGGGCTCGTGCGTCTGCTCGTCACGCGGCGCGGGCGGCTGTTCGCGGTGGCGCGGACCGGGGGACGGCCCGGCCTGGACCTGCCGACGCGCCCGGTCCCGGCAGGGGAGGCTGCGGACGCCGTGACGGCGCGTCTCGTGCAGGAGGTGCTCGGCCCCGGCAGACGTCCGACACTCCTCGGGTACATCCGCAACGTCGTGCCCGCGGGGACCGTGTACGCGTGGCCCGCGCCCGTGGCGCACTTCTGCGTGCACCACGTGGCGACGGAGGCCGAGCCTGCCGTCGCGGGCGCGTGGCTGGACGGGGCGGCCGCCGCGGCCGAGCTCGCCGGGCGGCACTGGTGGCCCCTCGTCCAGGCGCTGCCCGAGGGAAGCCGTCAGGCCGTCGCCCCCAGGTCGGACGCGACCAGCTCCACCTCGAAGCCCGCCGCGTTCTCGAGGTAGGCGGCGTAGTGGTCGGCACCCCCGGCGAGCGGGTGGGCGGCCGGGAACATCAGGGACCAGCCGTGCCCGGGCGCGGCCGCCGCGAGCGCGTCGACGTCCGCGCGGGTGCCGGCGTGGAACGCGAGGTGGTTGACGCCCGGGCGGCGACGCTCGTGCGGCTCGTCGAGCACGTCCGGGCCGGTCTCGAGCACGAGGTACGTGGGGCCGAGGGTCCACGACGACCCGGTGCGCCACGTGCTCGTGCGCACGTACCGGAGCGCCGTCAGGAGCCAGGTGAACGACGCCCAGGCGGCGTCGTCGTCGGGCAGCCACAGCTCGACGTGGTGCAGCGCGCCGCGCGTCCCGCCGGCCACGTCAGGCGACCACGAGGGACAGCGTCCGGGCGCCGCGCCGCGGGGGTGCGTCGAGCTCGACGGCCAGCAGCGCGTCGCCCACCAGCGCGCTCGCGACGTGCGCGAGCTCCTCGGCGTCGCCGGGTGCCCGGCCGCGGCGCGTGACGAGGTGGCGCGTGAGGACGCCGCGCGTGTGCTTGGCGTGGTGCGACACGACGGACCGGCGCCCGTCCACCTCGCGCAGCACGCGGACCGTGACCCAGTCGGCGTCGGCCGGCGGCGTCCACGCCGCGAGGTACGCGGCGGACCGGCAGTCGACGACGAGGGTGCCGGCCGCCTCCGCGGCGAGCGCCTCGCCGAGCGCGCCGCGCCACGCCGGCGCGAGCGGGCCGATGCCCGGCAGGTCCGTGCCCATCGACAGCCGGTACGCGGGGATGCGGTCGTCGGGGGTGACGACGCCCCAGAGCCCGGACACGATGCGGACGTGCTGCGCGGCCCGGGCGCGCGCGGCGGGCGTGAGCCGGTCGAGGCCCGCGGCGCCGTACAGCACGCCGGTGTAGACGCGGGACGCCGTGGCCGTCGGCGCGTCGTGGAGCGCGGTGTTCCGCGCGACCTCGTCGGCGAGCCCGGGGGAGACGCCGAGCACGTCGGTCGCGTCGGGGCGTGCACTGACCTCGGCGAGCGCGTCGATCACCTTCGCGCGCAGCGGCGTCAGGGCGTCGTGGGACAGGTCCGCGAGGTCGACCGGCGCGCCGGACCGCGCCGGCGTCTTGCCCTCGGAGGGCGGCAGCATCACGAGCACCCCGCGACTGTAAGGTGCCGCGACGCGGCGTCCGGGCCGCGCCAGGGGACGGGAGGCGTGCGATGGCTCACGTGAAGGTCTACGGGCGCCGCTCGGTGTGGGCCCCGCGGCGGCAGGAGGTCTCGGACGCGGTCCACGCGGCCGTGACCTCGGCGTGGGGCCTGCCGCAGGAGAAGCGGTTCCACCGGTTCCTGTGGCTCGACGACGCCGACCTCGTCGCGCCGCGCGGCGACGCCTACCTCATCGTGGAGGTCGTCTGCTTCACCGGTCGCAGCCGCGCCGCCGTGCGCGCGCTGATCGCGGCCTTCTACGACGACGTCGCCCCGGCGCTCGGCCTCGCCGCCGACGACCTCGAGGTGGTCGTCCTCGAGAGCCCTCCGACGCACTGGGGCATCCGCGGGCGCTCGGGCGACGAGCTGACGCTGGACTACCGCGTCGACGTGTGAGCGGGCGTGCGGCGTGCCGTCGCGCCGCAGGCCGCTCCGAGCCCTGCTCGTGACGCCGACGTCGCGCGCCGCCGCCGTCCCGCCCGCGCGAGAACCGACAGCATCAGGACAACCGGATGACGCTGACGCTGCGGTCAATCCCGAGTGACCTCAGCACTGACCGTCGGCGCCGGGTCGCGCGGATCGCCGTAGGAGCCAAGGGCCGTGGCTCCGAGCGCGGTGAGCGCTCCCAGAATGGCGGTGGCGATTGCGCCCGCGAGGCCGCCTCTGATGGCGGCGCGCCGACCGATGCGGTCGTTGTGAGCCAGGTGGTCGGCCTCGGCGTCGGACAGCGGCGAAACCAGCGGTTCTTGTCGGCGCCTCGTCCAGCGGTCGAGCGGCACGGTGTGCTTGTCGACGAGGCGAGCCACGTCAGTGATCGCGTGTTGGCGACCCCGGCCGCTCCGATCTCCGACTGCGCTCCGGCCTCTGTGGTTAGGACAATGCGGTAGTTCGTTGACAGCGACTCCGTGCTCGCGAGGACGATGAGCTGTCGTCGGTCGACGACGCCGAGTGCGGCGACCGCTCTTGCAGCCTTGCCCGCGCTGCCGTACGCCGCATCCACCTGGGTGTCGCCGCACATAGCCGTCACGCGCAGCGGGGGCATGCCCGACGTTCCCACCGCGGGATCGATGGTTTTCGGCAGAGCCTCAAGGAAGTTGGTGAGCTCGTCGACGGAGCGGAAACGGACCGCACTGTGGCGCTGCATGAGTGCGGGCGCTTCATAACGACCGGGCACTTCGTGCCACCACACGCCCGCGAGGCGGCGACCCCAGCGAGCAACGGCCTCTCCCGTGTGGCGACGGGCGTTCTGCAGCATGCCGCGGATCGTACCGACTCGGCCGCTGCCGCCCTCCGCGCCGAGGGGGCGAAGTGGTGACGGGGCCTACCGTGGAGGTCGACGTCGACGTGCACCGCACGTAACCGATGTCCGTCAACGCCGGCCGCCTTGTACGCCTGCCTGCACGGGAACTGACCCGGTGCTCGCTGCGCACAACTTCCACAACGGGCCCTTCGTTATCGACGTCGAGGCACTCGAGGACGGCGGTGTGGACCTGCGGTCAGCCGCGGCCGAGCGACTAGGCGACGACGACCTCGACGAGTTGCTCGTCGAGGCTGCGCGGCTCGTCATGACCACGCAGTTCGCGTCGACGTCGATGCTGCAGCACAAGATCCGCGTCGGCTTTGCGACGGGTGGCCACCTCATGCACGGGCTTGAGCGGCACGGAATCGTCGGCCCCTCCTGTCCTCAGCCACACGGCTGGGGGCGGGGGCATTCCCTTCGAGCGCGTTGGGGCGGTTTCACCCGGGACGCTCCCGTAGCGCTGGCAGTACGGTGCGCCGGTGCCAAGCGTGTGGGTTCACTGTCCAGAGCACGGCTACCAGAGCGCCGGCATCGGGATCGGCGAGGGCGCGTCCGTCGAGATCGTGGGCAGCGCCTCGAGTTGCCCATGGTGCGGCCGCACGCTGCCGATCACCGACGGCGTTTACACGGTCCGCAGCGGACTTGTCGGCATCGTGCGGCAGGTGCGGACGTGGTCTCCGGCGCAAGTCACACAGGCGCGGCGCGCCGTCGAACGCGCACGTCGAGAAGCGAAGGAGCGCGGCGACATCGCCGCCGCGCTGCAAGGCCTGGCCACCACTAACCGAGATCTCGCTGACGCGATCCAGCGCACCGTGACGACACCGCGAGACGACCGGGGTACGCCCTGGAGCAGGAGCGAAGTACTCACGCTCCTGACCATCGTGATCGCCCTGTTGGCCTGGCTACGTCCCGTCAGCGGCGGACAGCCGGTGGAGATTCCGGACGAACAGCAGATGGCCGAGGTGGTTGAGCGGACGCTACGGGAGCGTGGGATCCGGCTGGTCAGTCCTTCCCCGCGGCCGTCGCCGTCCGCCGCCGGCGCCCATCCAGCGCCAGACCCGTCAAGTACGACACCGCCAGCACAGCCATGACGGTGCGGGTCGAACCCTCGAACGCGACCGCGAGGAGCGCGTAGACGATCGCAGAGACGAGTAGGGCCATGCCTCCATAGTGCGACCGCGGCGTCACGGCGGAACAGCCCAACGTCCTGGTGTCCGCGCCCGGTGCGACGCTGTAGCAGTACGCATCCCTTCCGGCCACCCCGACTACCTGCGGTGGATCGTCAACGCCGGTGACCCGCACCCGCAGAAGCCCGTCGACCCGCCTGTGCCCCGTGGTCGCGAACGTCGAGCTGTACGACGGGTCGCGCGAGCTCGTCGAGGTGGACGTCGTCGCGACCGCCAAGGGCATGGTGTGCGCGCAGCAGGACGTCGACGGCCGGGAGTGGTTCGCGTGGGTGCCCGCCGAGCAGGTGCGGCGGCGCTGATCGTCTGCTCGCACGGAGGGAGCGCTGACGGCCGGGCGACCGCAGAGGCCCCGGTCGTCGGCGCGCTCAGCCTCGCGGCCCCGGCTCGCGGGGCGCGCCGGCGGCCGCGTGCCAGGAGGCGGGCCGGGTCGTCGCGCGTGCGCTGCAGCGCCACGACAGTGAGCGACGTCAGCGGCCGCGCTTGGGGGCTCTGCGGGGGCTACGCGCCCACACACGGCGCAATATGCGGCAGCATCGTGCGGCCCCCGGCAGCCCCCGAAGCCGCTCGATCTGGACGGCCGAGCGATGAACCTGCAGGTCAGCGTCTTGAGGGGCGGATGAGTCAGCCGGTACGCCGGGTTCTGTCCCCGCGCGCGGTTGCCCCCGCGCGGGTGGCGGCCATCCATCTACGACGTACGTTGCCGCACGCCTCCAGCGGCCTACCCGGGAGCTCGGGCGGGCAGCCCTCGGACGCTCCCTGTCTGGCCTTGCTCCGGGTGGGGTTTACCTAGCCGCACCGGTCGCCCGGCACGCTGGTGGTCTCTTGCACCACCGTTTCACCCTTACCCCGTGCGGCCGGCGGGCCGGTCGCACGTGGCGGTCTGTTCTCTGTGGCACTGTCCCGCGGGTCACCCCGGGTGGGCGTTACCCACCACCCTGCCCTGCGGAGCCCGGACGTTCCTCGGCGGTCCCTCCGGGGAGGGGCCGACGCGGCCGCCTGGCTGACTCATCCGCACCGGACAGCCTACCGGCCGGCGCGCCCGCCGCCGCACCGGCGTCGGGGGGCTGCGGCGGGTAGACCCACGCGACCAGCACGACCGAGATGAGCATGAGCAGGAACCACGAGCCGAGCTTGCTCAGGGAGACGAGGTGCCACCCGTCGGCCTGGGAGGGGTACAGCCACGCGTCGGCGTAGGTGGCGACGTTCTCCGCGACCCAGATCGCGGTGGCGACGAGCAGGAACGCGACGACGACCGGCATCCGCCACGTCCGCGCATGCACGCGGTAGTGCATGACCGTCCGCCCGAAGACGGCGAGCACCGCCGCGACGAGCACCCACCGGGCGTCCGGCAGCCAGTGGTGCGTGAAGAAGTTGACGTAGACGGCGGTGGCGAGCACGGCCGCCACCCACCGGCGGGGCCAGCGGTCGAACCGCAGGTCGAAGATGCGGAAGGTCCGCACGAGGTACGAGCCGACGGCCGCGTACATGAAGCCCGAGTACAGCGGGACGTCGCCGATGCGCAGGATGCCGTCGGCGGCGTACGCCCACGACCCGGCGGACGTCTTGAACAGCTCCATCACGGTGCCGACGACGTGGAACAGCCCGACGACGCGCATCTCGCGCGCGGTCTCGAGCCGTGTGGCCAGCATGAGGACCTGCAGCGCGACCGCGGCCAGCGTCAGCGCGTCGTCGCGCGCGAGCCCCGCACCGTCCGGGTACCAGAACCGCGCGGCCAGCAGCAGCGCGAGCATGAGCGCGCCGAACAGGCACGCCCACGCCTGCTTGAGCACGAACACGACCAGCTCGAGCGCCCCCGTGCGCCAGCCGCGGTCGCCGAGGGCGCGCAGCCGTGCGTGCGCCCAGCGGTCGATGCGCTCCTCGACGCCCGTGAACCCGCGCTCCGCGGGTGTGGCGGAGGGGACGGGGGCCGGGCGTCGCAGCACGGTCCCACCTCAGCACCGGGACGGGCGACGGCGCGCGCGGTCGGGGCGGGGGCCCGGGGGAGGGTGCGTGGACGTCCTGTGGCGGCGTCCGTCAGAAGCTCGCGCCGGCCGGTGTGTCCGGAGCCTCGTCGGCGCCCCGCTCGGCGGCCGCGAGCTGCGACGGCGTGCTGCGCAGCAGGCAGAACTCGTTGCCCTCCGGGTCCGCGAGGACGACCCACGGCACCTCGCCCTGGCCGACGTCGACGCGCGTCGCGCCGAGCTCGAGCAGCCGGGCCAGCTCGGTGTCCTGGTCGGAGCCGTCGGCGGGGCGGACGTCCGGGTGGACGCGGTTCTTGACGCGGCGCTCGTCCGGGACGCGCAGGAAGAGCCACTCGGTCGCGGAGCCGTCCGGGGGCGCGATCGCGACCTCGTCGTCGTCCTCCTCGGTCACCGGCCAGCCGAGGACCTCGGACCACCAGCGCGCCAGCGCAGCGGGGTCGGCGGCGTCGATGCAGAACTGCGACACGACCACGGGCATGCGGCCCACGCTAGGGGAGCCGGCTCGCGCGCGCGCGACGTCGGGGACGCCCAGCACGACCGGCCCGGCGTCCAGGTCCCACGGCGGTGCGGCGTCACCCTCGCGCACCACGTCGAGCCGCTGCCGCTCCTGCTCCTCGACGAGGTGCTTGTGCGCCGGCTGGAAGATCTCCACGAAGTCGGGGAGCAGCCCGCCGCCGCCCACCGCACCGGGGCCGGACCGGACCGACAGCCGGAACCGGTCGCACCAGCCCCGCGCGACCGCGCGGTCGACGAGCCCGAGCACGAGCACGACGCCCGCGACGACCAGCACCCATCCCACGCCCGTCACGACCCCTGGATACCAGGGGAGGCGGGTCAGCGGTACTGCGTGCGGACCGGGCAGTCGAACGGGTCGCGCGCGGCCAGGCCGACGCGGTTGAGGTACTGCACGACGATCGCGTACGAGCGCACCAGCGACGTCTCCGTGTAGGGCACGCCGTTGCGGGCGCAGTGCTCGCGGACGATCTCACGGGCGCGCGCCAGGTGCGGGCGCGGCATGCTCGGGAAGAGGTGGTGCTCGACCTGCGCGTCGAGGCCGCCCATGAGCGCGGTGACGAACCGCCCGCCGTTGATGTTGCGCGACGTCAGCACCTGCTTGCTGAGGAAGTCGAGGCGGCTGTTCGCCGGCACGATGGCCATGCCCTTGTGGTTGGGCGCGAACGACGCGCCCATGTACACGCCGAAGACCGCGAGCTGCACGCCGAGGAACGCGGCGGCCATGCCGAACGGCAGCGCCCAGACGACCACCGCGACGTACAGCGACAGCCGCAGCGCGATCGTGGCCATCTCCACCGTGCGGGCGCGCGAGCCGGGCTGCGCCAGCAGGCTCTTGATCGACACGAGGTGGAGGTTCAGGCCCTCGAGCGTCAGCAGCGGGAAGAACAGCCAGCCCTGGTGGCGGACGATCCGGCGCACGAGGCCGCGGGTCTCCCGCGCGTCCTCCTCGAGGAAGACGACCGTGTCCGGCGCGATGTCCGGGTCCTTGCCGACGCGGTTCGGGTTCGCGTGGTGACGCGTGTGCTTCGTCATCCACCACTGGTGGCTGATGCCGACGACGCCGTTGGCGAGCACCCGCCCGAGCCGGTCGTTGGCAGGCCCCGTGAGGAGCACCTGGCGGTGCGACGCCTCGTGCGAGACGAACGCGAACTGGGTGAGCACCACGCCGAGCAGGCCCGCGACCAGCAGCTGCCACCACGAGTGCCCCAGCAGGACGAACGCCGTGACGAGCCCGGCCAGCGCCGTCGTGAGCCCCGCGAGGAGCGAGATGTAGAACCCGGGCGTGCGCTCGAGCAGACCCGCCGCCTTCACCTCCGCCGACAGCTCGTGGTACGTGCCGGCCGCCGCCACGCGGGGCGACGTCGGACGGACGGGCGGGGCGATGACGGGTGCTGCAGCCACATGGCCTCCAGGCTCGGTTCGACTTCCCAGCCGTGGGGGTGAGCGGGTGCTCGTCTCGCGGATGCCTCGACGGTACGGGGCGTACCTGGGAGAAGCCTGGTACCGGCCGTCAGTGCGCGCCCTGCGCCGCCAGCCGCGCCGCGCCGACGATGCCCGCGGCGTTGCGCAGGCCGGCGGGGACGATGGGCGTCCGCAGGTCGAGCAGCGGCAGGAACTCGCGGTGCTTCTTGCTGACGCCGCCGCCGACGACGATGAGGTCCGGCCAGAACAGGTTCTCGACGACCGTGAAGTAGCGCTGCAGACGCTCCGCCCACTGCGGGAACGTCAGCCCCTCGCGGTCCCGGGCCGCGTCTGACGCCCGCGTCTCGGCGTCGAACCCGTCGATCTCCAGGTGGCCCAGCTCGGTGTTCGGCACGAGCACGCCGTCGACCACGAGGCACGAGCCGATGCCGGTGCCGAGCGTGACGACGAGGACGACCCCGGGCACGCCCTTGGCGGCGCCGTACTGCACCTCCGCGAACCCGGCGGCGTCCGCGTCGTTGACCGCGAGCACGCGGCGGCCCGACGCGGCGGCGACCGCCTTCTCGACGTCCGTGCCGATCCAGGACCTGTCGACGTTCGCCGCGGACTGCGCGACGCCGTGCAGGATCACGGCCGGGAACGTCACGCCGATCGGCACGTCCTTGTGGAGGTCGAACGAGTCGACGACCTGCGCGACGGTCGCGGCGACCGCGGCGGGCGTCGATGGCTGCGGCGTCGGGATGCGCAGGCGCTCGCCCGCGAACTCGCCGGTCGCCAGGTCGACGGGCGCTCCCTTGATGCCGGAGCCGCCGATGTCGACGCCGAACGCCGTCGCGACCTTGTACTTCTTGTGCTTCGCGTCGTGGCTCATGGCAGCGTCAGGACCTCCGCGCCGTCGTCGGTGACCAGCAGGGTGTGCTCGAACTGCGCGGAGCGACGGCGGTCCGCCGTCACGACCGTCCAGCCGTCGTCCCACATCTCCCAGTCGGCGGTGCCCAGGTCGAGCATCGGCTCGATCGTGAACACCATGCCGGGCTGGATGACGGTGCCGTACGCGGGCGCCGCGTCGTAGTGCGGGACGACGAGGCCCGTGTGGAACGCGGGGCCGACGCCGTGCCCGGTGAAGTCGCGCACGACCCCGTACCCGAACCGGCCGGCGTACTTCTCGATGACGCGGCCGATCACGTTGATCTCGCGCCCCGGCCGCACGGCCCGGATGCCGCGCGCGAGCGCCTCGCGCGTGCGCTCGACGAGCAGGCGGGACTCCTCGTCGACGTCGCCGGCGAGGAACGTGGCGTTGGTGTCGCCGTGCACGCCGTCGACGTAGGCCGTGATGTCGACGTTGACGATGTCCCCGTCCTGCACGACCGTCGAGTCGGGGATGCCGTGGCAGACGACCTCGTTGAGCGACGTGCAGATCGACTTCGGGAAGCCGCGGTAGCCGAGCGTCGACGGGTACGCGCCGCGCTCGACGAGGAACTGGTGGCCGACCGCGTCGAGCTCGTCGGTCGTCACGCCGGGCCGCACGTGGCGGCCGACCTCCTCGAGCGCCTGGGCCGCGAGGCGCGCGGCGACGCGGATGCGCGCGACCGTGCCCGCGTCGAAGACGTCGGGGCCGCGCCACGGCGTCGGCGCCGGGCGGTCGACGTACTCGGGGCGGGGGATGCTCGCGGGCACGGGGCGGCGCGGGCTGACCCGCCCCGGGACGAGGGCGGCGCGCGACGCGTGGACCGGCGGCATGCCTGGCAGTCTACGGATGGAACGGCCCGCCACCCGTCGAGGGGTGCGGGCGTGCGCCGGACGGAGGAGCGCCGTGACCGAGTACTGGTACAACACCCGCACCCACCAGGTGGAGGAGGGCAAGCGCAGCCAGTGGGCGGACCTCATGGGCCCGTACGCGACGCGCGAGGAGGCGGAGCACGCGCTCGACCGCGCCCGGCGGCGCACGGAGGCGTGGGACGCCGAGGAGGCGCAGGACCGCTGACGGCCGGCGCGGACGGCAGGCCCTGACGCCAGGCGCTGACGGCAGGCGCGGCCTCAGCGCCGCGCGAGCACCGCGACGAGCGGCCGGTGGTCGCTCGCGCCGGTGGCCGGCAGCACCCGGGCGTCCACGACGCGCCACGTGCGGGCGTCGACGAGGACGTGGTCGATCGGCGCCGCGAGGAGCGTCGGCACGCCCGCCGGCCACGTGCCGTGGGCCGCGGCACCCGCCGCGCGCGCGGCGTCGACGCAGGGGCCCGTGTCGCGCAGCGCGGGGTGGTCGAGGGTCGCGTTGAGGTCCCCGGCGACGACGACGTCGCGCGTGGTGCGGCACACGTCCGCGACGGCGGCGGTCTCGGTGCGCCACGCGGCCATCGCGCCGCGGGACGTCGGGGCGAGGGGATGGGCCGCGACGAGGACAGGGCCGGGGCCCTCCGGGACGGCGACGAGCGAGCCGAGCCGGTCGCCGAGGCGCTGCGCGCGCGGGTAGGTGCCGACGCGCTCGTCCACGACCAGCGCGGTCCCTGCGACGTACGGCACGTCGCTCGGCCCGTGCAGCGCCTGCCAGCCGCCGGGCAGCAGGCCCGCGAGCGCCTCCGCCGTGGACCGCGACGTCTCCGGCAGCGCGACGACGTCCGCGTCGACCTCCCGCACCAGGTCCGCGAGCGTCCCGGCCGGCACGGCGTCGAGCGTGTTGAACGTCAGGACGACCAGGTCGCCGCCCGCGGCCTCGGCACGCCCGCGGTCGTCGGCGGCCGCGGTGCTCGGACCCGCCGCGGGTACGGACCGCGCGACCAGCACGCCGGCGTGCGCGACCGCGACGACCGCGCACGCCACGGCCACCGGCAGCAGCGCCCGCCGCACCCGCGGGACGACGAGCAGCAGCGCGGCCGCGGCGGCGGCGCCCACCGCCAGGGCGCCGCGCAGCGCGACCGCCTGGGCGACGGGCCACGACCCCGCTGCGAGCGGGACGACGGTGACCACCCCGACGGCGAGCACGGCCGCCGCCACGACGGCGACCGCGGCCCGGCGCCCGCTCACGCGTGCGGGCCCGTCACGCCGTGCGACCCGGTCACGCGTCGGACCTCGGCCCGCCGTCGTGCGCGTCACGCGTCGAACGAGTGCGCGTCCTGCGGGAAGGTGCCCGAGCGGACCTCGTCCGCGTAGCCGCGCGCGGCGGCCGCCAGGGCCGCACCCACCTCGCCGAACCGCTTGGCGAAGCGCGGCGACCAGTCGCCCATGCCCGCCATGTCGACCCACACGAGCACCTGCCCGTCGCACTCGGGGCCGGCGCCGATGCCGATCGTCGGGACGGGGACGACCTCGGTGATCCGGGCGGCGACCTCGGCGGGGATCATCTCGAGGACGACCGCGACGGCGCCCGCGTCGACCACGGCGACCGCGTCGTCGCTGAGCCGCTGCGCGGCGTCGCCGCGGCCCTGCACGCGCGGGCCGCCCAGCAGGTTCTCCGACTGCGGCGTGTAGCCCAGGTGCGCGACGACGGGGATGCCGGCAGCGGTGAGCGCCCGGATCTGCGGGACGACGCGCTGCCCGCCCTCGATCTTGACCGCGGCGACGCCCGTCTCCTTCATCATCCGGACACCGCTCGCGAGGGCCTGCTCGGGCCCGGCCTCGTAGGAGCCGAACGGCAGGTCCGCGACGACGAACGCGCGCCGCGCCGCGCCGGCCACCGCGCGCGCGGCCACGACGAGCTCGTCGAGCGTCACGGGGAGCGTCGTCGCGTGCCCGTGCATCGTGTTCCCGATGGAGTCGCCGACGAGCAGCATGTCGATGCCGGCGTCGTCGAAGATCCGGGCCGTCACGGCGTCGTACGCCGTCAGCATCGTGAGCCGCTCGCCGCGCTGCTTCGCCGCCTGCAGGTGGTGGACGCGGACGCGTGCGGGGCGGGCGGACGACGCGCCGCCCGGGGCCGTCGGGGCGCCGGTCGTGCCGGCGGCGGAGGGGTCGCTCGTGGGCATGCGCCGAGCGTAGACCGGGGCGCGCGGCCCGCACCGGCGGCGTGCGCCTCGCCACACCCGGACGGTGCGCCCGCCGACGGCCCGTCATCAGGCAAGATGTGCGCCATGGACAGGCAGCAGGAGTTCGTGCTCCGGACCGTCGAGGAGCGGGACATCCGCTTCATCCGTCTGTGGTTCACCGACGTGCTCGGGATCCTCAAGTCGGTGGCGGTCGCACCCGCCGAGCTCGAGTCCGCGTTCGCCGAGGGCATCGGCTTCGACGGCAGCTCGATCGAGGGCCTCACGCGCGTGTACGAGGCCGACATGATCGCCAAGCCGGACCCGTCGACGTTCCAGATCCTGCCCTGGCGGGGGGAGCGGCACGGCACCGCCCGCATGTTCTGCGACCTGCTGACGCCCGACGGCCAGCCGTCGCTCGCGGACTCGCGCAACGTGCTCAAGCGGGCGCTCAACCGGGCGAGCGACCGCGGCTTCACGTTCTACACGCACCCCGAGGTCGAGTTCTACCTGTTCGACGCGCCCGCGGACCCGTCGCAGCCGCTGGTCCCCGTCGACCAGGGCGGGTACTTCGACCACGTCCCGCGCGGCACCGCGCACGACTTCCGCCGCGCCGCGATCACCATGCTCGAGTCCATGGGCATCTCGGTCGAGTTCTCCCACCACGAGGCGGGGCCGGGGCAGAACGAGATCGACCTGCGGTACGCCGACGCGCTGACGACGGCCGACAACATCATGACGTTCCGCACGGTGGTGAAGGAGGTCGCGCTCGAGCAGGGCGTGTTCGCGTCCTTCATGCCGAAGCCGCTGGCGGACCAGCCGGGCTCCGGGATGCACACGCACGTCTCGCTGTTCGAGGACGACCGCAACGCGTTCCACGAGCCGGGTGCCGACTACGAGCTGTCCAAGGTCGCGCGCCAGTTCATCGCCGGCCTGCTCAAGCACGCCGCCGAGATCACCGCGGTGACGAACCAGTTCGTCAACTCCTACAAGCGGCTCTGGGGCGGTGCCGAGGCGCCGAGCTTCATCTGCTGGGGCCACAACAACCGCTCCGCGCTCGTGCGCGTGCCGATGTACAAGCCGGGCAAGGGCAACTCGAGCCGCGTCGAGTACCGCGCGATCGACTCGGCCGTGAACCCGTACCTCGCGTTCGCGGTCATGCTCGCCGCCGGGCTCAAGGGCATCGAGGAGGGCTACGAGATGCCCGAGGGTGCCGACGACGACGTGTGGGAGCTCACCGACGCCGAGCGCCGGGCGCTCGGCATCGAGCCGCTGCCGACGTCGCTCGAGGCCGCGATCCAGGTGATGGAGCGCTCCGAGCTCGTCGCCGAGACGCTCGGCGAGCACGTCTTCGACTACTTCCTGCGCAACAAGCGGCAGGAGTGGGCCGAGTACCGCGCGCAGGTGACGCCGTACGAGCTGCAGCGGTTCCTGCCGCTGATCTGACGTCGCGGCGATGACGAGCAGCGCGTCGACGGGCCGCGGCGCCTCGCTGGCCGGCCGGCTCACCCGCGCCGGCGTGGCCGACGCGCCGCGGGCGGAGCGCCTGCTCGCCGACGCCGCGCTCCTCGACGTCGCACCGGACGCCGCGGAGACGCTCGTGCCCGCGCTGCGCGACGTCGGCGACCCGGACGAGACGCTCCTCGCGCTCGCGAAGGTCGCCGGCGCCGTGCAGCGGGACCCCGCGCTGCGGGCCCTCCTGCGCGACGTGCTGGCCGAGGACGGCCCCGCCCGCGCGCGGCTGCTCGCGGTGACGGGTGCGTCCTCGGCGCTGGCCAACACGCTCGCCGCGCACCCCGCGAACCTGCGGGTCGTGGCGGACCCCGCGCCGGGCACGGCCGTGCCGGTCGCGGAGGTGCGCGCCGAGCTGCTGGTGGCCGTCGGCGCGGACCCCGACGCGGACGTGCCGGTCGCCGCGCTCGCCGGCGGCGACGGGACCGACGCGCTGCGCCGCGCGTACCGCACCCGTCTGCTGCGGATCGCCGCGACCGACCTCACCGCCGAGGACCCGCTGAGCCGGCTCCCCGGGGTCGCCGCGGCGCTCGCGGACCTGGCCGGTGCGGCGCTGGAGGCCGCCCTCGCGGTCGCGCGCGCGGAGCTCGAGGACCACGGCCGCGACGTGCGGCTCGCCGTGATCGGCATGGGCAAGGCCGGCGGGCGCGAGCTGAACTACGTGTCGGACGTGGACGTCGTGTACGTGGCCGAGCCGGTCGACGGCGCCGACGAGGACGCCGCGCTCGTCGCGGGCGCCCGCCTCGCCGCCGGCCTGGCCCGCGCGTGCGCGAGCCCGTCCGGCACCGAGCCCGCGCTGTGGCCCGTCGACGCGGCGCTGCGCCCCGAGGGCAAGGACGGGCCGCTCGTCCGCACGCTCGCCAGCCACCGCGCCTACTACGAGCGCTGGGCGAAGACGTGGGAGTTCCAGGCGCTCCTCAAGGCGCGCCCGCTCGCGGGGGACCGTGCGCTCGGGCAGGCGTACGTCGACGCGACGAACCCGCTCGTGTGGCAGGCGGTGGCGCGCGAGAACTTCGTCGAGGACTCGCAGGCGATGCGCCGGCGGGTCGAGCAGCACGTGCCGCGGGCCGAGGCCGACCGCCAGCTCAAGCTGGGCGTCGGCGGGCTGCGCGACGTGGAGTTCACGGTGCAGCTCCTGCAGCTGGTCCACGGCCGCGCGGACGCCGACATCCGCAGCGGCAACACGCTGACCGCGCTGGCCGCGCTGGCGGCGGGCGGGTACGTGGGGCGGGACCACGCCGCGCAGCTCGCGGTCTGCTACCGGTGGATGCGGATGATGGAGCACCGCATCCAGCTGCACCGGCTGCAGCGCACGCATCTCGTGCCGACCTCCGACGCGGACCTGCGCCGGCTCGCCCGGACCATGGGCATGCGCGCGGACGGGCCGGAGGGCCTCCTCGAGCGGTGGCGCCAGACGCGCCGTGAGGTCCGCCGCCTGCACGAGGAGCTGTTCTACCGGCCGCTGCTGCCGGCCACCGCGCGGCTGTCCACCGAGGAGGCGTCGCTCGCGCCCGAGGCCGCGCGGGCGCGGCTGGCGGCGATCGGCTACCGCGACCCCGCGGGCGCCGTGCGGCACATCGCCGCGCTGTCGGACGGGGTGTCGCGGCGGGCGTCGATCCAGCGGCAGCTGCTGCCGGTGATGCTCGGCTGGTTCGCCGACGGCGCGGACCCCGACGGCGGCCTGCTCGCGTTCCGGCGCCTGTCCGACCAGCTCGGCACGACGCACTGGTACCTCAAGCTCCTGCGCGACTCCGGCACGGCCGCG
Organism: Cellulomonas sp. NPDC057328; assembly: GCF_042667215.1. Lineage (NCBI taxonomy): Bacteria > Bacillati > Actinomycetota > Actinomycetes > Micrococcales > Cellulomonadaceae > Cellulomonas > Cellulomonas sp. NPDC057328. Next base: position 19,548 of record NZ_JBHUZW010000034.1, read on the forward strand.
CAGCGCCTCGCGCGCGTGCTCTCGACGTCGCGGTACGTCGCCGACGCCCTGCGCCGCTCGCCCGGCTCCGTGACGTGGCTGGCCGACGACGCCGAGCTGGAGCCGCGCAGGGCCGAGCGGCTCGAGGCCGAGGCGGACGCGGTGCTGCGCCGCGCCGACGAGCCCGTGCCCGCCGTCACCGCGCTGCGCGCGCTGCGCCGCCGCGAGCTGGCCCGCACCGCCGCGGCGGACGTCCTCGGCGTCGTGACGAGCACCCGCGCGTCGCAGAGCCTGACGACGGCGGCCGACACGGTCCTCGCGGGGACGTTGCGCGTCGCGGAGGCCGAGGCGCGCGCCGAGCGGGGCCTCGACACGTCGCCGACGCGGCTCCTCGTCGTCGCGATGGGACGGCTCGGCGGACGGGAGATGGGCTACTCGTCCGACGCCGACGTGCTCTTCGTGCACGACCCGCTGCCCGGCGTCGAGCCGCGCCTGGCCCAGGAGTTCGCCGTGTCGGCGGCGACGCGCGTGCGCCAGCTGCTCGGCGCGGTCGGCCCGGAGCCGACGCTCGCGGTGGACGCCGACCTGCGCCCCGAGGGGCGCAACGGGCCCCTGACGCGGTCGTTCGACGCGCACGTCGAGTACTACGGCCGCTGGTCCTCGCCGTGGGAGAGCCAGGCGCTGCTGCGGGCACGGCCCGTCGCGGGGGACGCCGCGCTGGGGGAGCGGTTCGTCGCGCTCGTCGACCCGCTGCGCTACCCGGAGGGCGGGCTCGACCCGTCGGTGGTGCGCGAGGTGCGGCGCATCAAGGCGCGCGTCGAGGCCGAGCGGCTGCCGCGCGGCGTCGACCCGACGCGGCACCTCAAGCTCGGGCGCGGCGGGATCGCGGACGTCGAGTGGACGGCCCAGCTCCTGCAGCTCCAGCACGCGCACGCCCTGCCCGACCTGCGCACGACGTCGACGCTCGCCGCGCTCGCGGCCGCGGCCGCCGCCGGGCTGCTCGACGAGGACGACGCGCGCGAGCTGCGCGAGGCGTGGGAGCTGGCGTCCCGGCTGCGCGACGCGAACGTGCTCTGGACCGGCCGGGCGGAGGGCGCGCACGCGGACGTGCTGCCGCACGACCGCCAGGCCCTCGCCGGCGTCGCGCGCGTCGTCGGGTACCCCGCGGGGTCCGGGAGCCTGCTCGAGGAGCACTACCTGCGCACGGCCCGCCGCGCCCGCACGGTCGTCGAGCGCGTCTTCTACGGCTGAGCCGCCGCGTCGCCCCGCCGCCGGCGACGGCGGTGCGGAGCGGGCGTCGTCACCCGGATGGCCGGCGACGGTGCCGCGACCTACGCTCGACCGGGTGACGGCCATCGCGGACGGGCAGACGCGCACGGGCACGGGCGGCTGCCCCGTGCGGAAGCTGACGCAGCCGGACGACGCGCTCGCGCCCGACGTCGAGCCGCTCGCCGGGCCCGCGCCGCGGCTGCGTGTCCGGTCGTTCGACCTCGCGCGCGCGGTGCTGCGCCACCCGGAGGCGACGCGCCAGGCGGGCTTCGGCGCGGACGGCTTCCACGGCGGCACCGCCGGCGCCTCGATCCGTCCGCCCGTGCTGTACCTGGAGGGCGACGCGCACCACGCCCAGCGCCGCGCGGCGGCACGCTTCTTCGCGCCGCGGACCGTGGAGGGCTACCGGGACTGGATGCAGGAGACCGCCGACCGGCTCGTGGAGCAGGTCCGCACCGACGGGTGGACGGACCTGTCGCGCCTGTCGATGCAGATGGCCGTGCAGGTCGCCTCCCGCGTCATCGGCCTCGACCGCGCGGCGGCGCCCGGGATGCACCGCCGGCTGGACGCCTTCTTCGAGCCCCCGCACCGCGACGCGCGCTCGCCGCTCGGCCGGTGGCGCGAGGCGCGGCGCGGCACCGCGATGCTGCGGTTCTACCTGCTCGACGTGAAGCCCGCGATCCGCGCGCGGCGCCGCCGGCGGCGTGACGACCTCATCAGCCGCCTGCTCGACGACGGCTTCAGCGACGTCGACATCCTCACCGAGTGCGTGACGTACGCGGCCGCGGGCATGGTGACGACGCGCGAGCTCATCACGGTCGCGACGTGGCACCTGCTCGACGACGACGCCCTGCTCGCGCGATACCGCGCGGGCGACCGGGCGGAGCGGCTCGCCCTCGTGGAGGAGGTGCTGCGGGTCGAGCCGGTCGTCGGCCACCTCCTGCGCCGGACGGTCGAGCCGCTCACGCTGGACGGGCCGGACGGTGCGGTGGAGGTGCCGGCGGGGACCGTCGTCGACATCGACGTCCGCGCCGCCAACGCCGACGCCCGCACCGTGGGGAAGGAGCCGCTGGGGCTGTGCCCGGGCCGCTCCCTGCCGCGCTCGGTGCCGCCCGCGCTGCTCGCCTTCGGCGACGGGCACCACAAGTGCCCGGGCGCGCCGATGGCGGTCATGGAGGCCGAGATCTTCCTGTCGACGCTGCTGCGGCACGACCTCGCGGCGGCCGGCCCGCCGCGGGTGCGCTGGAGCGAGGTCACGCAGGGCTACGACCTGTCGGCGCTGCGGGTCCGGCGGCTGCCGCGCCGCGACGGCTGAGCGACCGCCGACCGCGCCGGCTCAGGCGCGCGGGCGCGCGGCGGCGCGGAACGCGTCCCACCGCACCGGGCACGATCGCCTCGACCTGCTCCATGCCGTTCCCTCCCGTCGGGTCGGCCGCCGGTGGCGGCCGCGGCGAGCGCACCCGCGCGTCGCCACCGGGGGCCGCTGCCGCGGACGACGACACCCCCGCCGCCACGAGGGCGACGGGGGTGCCGGTTCCTGCTGAGCCCGCGGCCCCTGGGAGCAGCCAGGGACCGCGGACGATCACACGTCGAAGTAGAGCTCGAACTCGTGCGGGTGCGGCCGCAGACGGATCGGGTCCACCTCGGCGGAGCGCTTGTAGTCGATCCACGTCTGGATGAGGTCGGGCGTGAAGACGTTGCCCGCCGTGAGCCAGTCGTGGTCGGCCTCGAGGTTGTCGAGGACCTCGGCGAGGGTGCCGGGGACCTGCTGGATGAGGGCGTGCTCCTCGGGGGGCAGCTCGTACAGGTCCTTGTCGACCGGCTCCGGCGGCTCGATGCGGTTCTGGATGCCGTCGAGGCCGGCCATGAGCATCGCCGCGAACGCGAGGTACGGGTTCGACGACGGGTCCGGCACGCGGAACTCGACGCGCTTGGCCTTCGGGTTCGAGCCGGTCACCGGGATGCGGATGCACGCGGAGCGGTTGCGCGCCGAGTACACGAGGTTGACCGGCGCCTCGAAGCCGGGGACCAGGCGGTGGTAGGAGTTCACCGTCGGGTTCGTGAACGCGAGCAGCGACGGCGCGTGCTTGAGCAGGCCGCCGATGTACCAGCGGGCGATGTCGGACAGGCCGCCGTAGCCCTTCTCGTCGAAGAACAGCGGCTCGCCGTCCTTCCACAGGGACTGGTGCACGTGCATGCCCGAGCCGTTGTCGCCGAAGAGCGGCTTCGGCATGAAGGTCGCCGTGCGGCCGTTCTCGTGCGCGACGTTCTTCACGACGTACTTGAACAGCTGCACCTTGTCGGCCGACTTGGCCAGCGTGTCGAAGCGGTAGTTGATCTCCGCCTGGCCGGCCGTGCCGACCTCGTGGTGCGCGCGCTCGACCTGCAGGCCGAGGGCGTCGAGCTGCAGCGAGATCTGGTCGCGCAGGTCGGCGAAGTGGTCGACCGGCGGGACGGGGAAGTAGCCGCCCTTGTAGGGCGTCTTGTGGCCGAGGTTGCCACCCTCCTCGACGCGGCCCGTGTTCCAGGCGGCCTCGATGGAGTCGATGTGGTAGTACGACGCGTTCTGCTTCGTCTCGAAGCGGACGTCGTCGAAGATGTAGAACTCGGCCTCGGGCGCGAAGAACGCGGTGTCCGCGATGCCGGTCGACTTGAGGTACGCCTCCGCCTTGGCGGCGACCTGGCGCGGGTCGCGGCTGTAGGGCTCGTCGGTGTACGGGTCGACGATGTGGAAGTTGATGTTGAGCGTCTTCTCCGTGCGGAACGGGTCGACGTAGGCCGTCGTCACGTCCGGCATGAGCTTCATGTCCGACTCGTGGATGGCCTGGAAGCCGCGGATCGACGAGCCGTCGAACATCTGGCCGTCGGTGAAGAAGTCGGCGTCGAGCGAGGCGGCCGGCACGTTGAAGTGCTGCATCACGCCGGGCAGGTCGCAGAACCGCACGTCGACGAACTTGACGTCCTCGTTCTTGATGAACGCCAGGACTTCCTCCGGCTTGGTGAACATCCGCTGCTCCTCGGGTGGGGGGTGCCCGGCTGCCCCGGGCGTCCCCGAGGCTAGGCACCCGGGGTTTCCCGCCCGTGCCGCGGTTGTTTCCGCGAGGTTACGGAGGGCCTGCGCGTGTAACGATCGCTCGAACTCCTGGTCGAGCGTCCGAGGCGTGGACCGACCGTAGGCTGGGCGGCATGGCGACGCGCGACTCCATGGGCTCCTGGCTCGAGGGCGGCCCCGGCGGGGGCGGCGACCGCGAGGGGAGCCCGCTCGGCCTCCCGGCCGAGGGCCGCGGCTCGCTCGCACGGCTGCCGCGCCGGCTCGCCGCCCTGGCCGTCGACTGGCTCGCGTGCCTCGCCGTGTCCGCGGTGCTGTTCCCGGTGACCGCCGACGGGCTGTTCCTCGTGCGCGGTCACGAGCTCGCGACGCTCGGCGTGTTCGCGGTCGAGAACGCCGTGCTGGTCGGCACGCTCGGCCACACGCTCGGGCACCGGCTGCTCGGGATGCGGGTGACGCCGGTGGCCGGCACCGCGCGCGGCGGCGGCGCGGTCGCGGCGGGCGTGCCGGGACTGCTGCGCGGCCTGGTGCGCGCGGTGCTGCTGTGCCTCGTGATCCCCGCGGTCGTGTGGGACGCCGACGGGCGCGGTCTGCACGACCGGGCGGCGGGCACGGCGCTCGTCCGCCGGTGACGCGTCCGCGACGACGTCCGGACGCGCCGCGGCGGGGTCGGGCGGGCGTCAGCGGCCGCGCATGCCCTTGCGGTCGGGGCGCGCACGCGTCGGGTCGATGCCCTTCGGCACCGGCAGGCGGACGGCACCGAGCGCGGTGAGCCGGCGCAGGACCTCCGCCACCTCCTGCTTGGTCAGCTGCGGCTTGAGCTTCGTCACCGCGCGGGGGAGCTTGCGCAGGGGCACCTGGCCCTCGCCGTCGCCGCACTGGATGACGTGCACCGGGGCGCCGGAGACCACGCGGGCGGTGCGCTTGCGCTCCGACTCGAGCAGCTTGCCGATGCGGTGCGCGGGGCCCTCGCCGACGAGCACGACGCCCGGGCGGCCGACGCCGCGGAACACCATGTCCTGCGTGCGGGGGTCGACCGCGACCGGCTCGTCGCCGAACGTCCAGCCCCGGCGCAGCGTGCCGAGCGCGGCGAGCGAGGCGCCGGGGCGGCCCTCGATCTGCGTGTAGGCGGCCGTCTCGGCGCGGCGGGCGAGCACGAACATCGCGCCGAGGATCGCGAACGGGATGCTCAGCAGGAGCACGTAGACGACGCTGCTCGTCAGCAGGCCGATGACCAGGCCGAGGGCGATGATGCCGACGAAGACGGCCAGCAGGATCCAGGTCACCGCCGGGTCCTGCCGGCGGGTCATCTGGTACGCCTGCCACACCTGGTGGTACCAGCGGGTCTTCTTGACCTTGCCCGTCCCCGCGCCGGCGGAGGAGCCCTGCGGGGTCGTGGAGCGCTCGCGTGCCATGGGTCGGCAGTCTACCGGCGGACGGGTCGCGCACCGACCGCGCGCGGGGCGCGGTCGGTGCCCGGCGGCCGGTGCCCGGCGGTCAGCGCGCGGTGGGCGTGCGCGCCAGCAGCGCCGAGGCCTCCTGGCGCGACGTCGTCGGCTCGCCGAGGTGCGCGAGCGCGTCGGGGATGGGGAGCCCGCGCCGACGCATGGCCTGGCCCCACAGGCGCCCGGCCCGGTACGACGACCGCACCAGCGGCCCGGACATGACGCCGAGGAAGCCGAGGCGCTCCGCCTCCTGCGACAGCTCGACGAACTCCTCGGGCCGCACCCAGCGGTCGACCGGGTGGTGGCGCACCGACGGACGCAGGTACTGCGTGATGGTGACCAGGTCGCAGCCGGCCTCGTGCAGGTCGCGCAGCGCGTCGGCCGCCTCCTGCGTCGTCTCGCCCATGCCGAGGATGAGGTTCGACTTGGTGACCAGGCCCGCGGAGCGTGCGCGCGTCAGCACCGACAGCGAGCGCTCGTAGCGGAAGCCCGGGCGGATCTGCTTGAAGATCCGCGGCACGGTCTCGAGGTTGTGCGCGAGCACCTCGGGCCGGGACTCGTTGACGACGTCCAGCAGCTCGGGGATCGCGTTGAAGTCGGGGATGAGCAGCTCGACGCCCGTGCCGGGGTTGAGCGCGTGGATCTGGCGGACGGTCTCCGCGTAGAGCCAGGCGCCGCCGTCGGGCAGGTCGTCGCGGGCGACACCCGTCACCGTCGAGTACTTCAGACCCATCGCCCGCACCGACTCGGCCACGCGGCGGGGCTCGTCGGCGTCGAAGTCGGCCGGCTTGCCCGTGTCGATCTGGCAGAAGTCGCACCGGCGCGTGCACTGGTCGCCGCCGATGAGGAACGTGGCCTCGCGGTCCTCCCAGCACTCGAAGATGTTGGGGCAGCCCGCCTCCTCGCAGACCGTGTGCAGACCCTCCTTGCGCACGAGGCCCTTGAGCTCGCTGTACTCGGGGCCCGTCGTCGCGCGCGTGCGGATCCACTCGGGCTTCTTCTCGATCGGGGTGGCGGCGTTGCGTGCCTCCACCCGGAGCATCCGGCGTCCCTCGGGGGCGATCGTCACGTGGTCAGACTAACCCGCACCCGGCCGTTCACCGCCGGTGCGCGGTGTGACGGGGGCCTCGCCGCACGACCCGGCGCCGGCGCCCGACGGGGGACCTCCGTCCCGGGTGGGGGTGCCGTGGGCGGCAGACCCTGGAGGGGAGCCGGTCCGGGTGCGACGGGGCGCCCGTGCCGGTGGGTCCAGGGGAGGTGATGACGTGCGGGTGCTGGTGAGCGTGGCGTCGCGGCACGGTGCGACGCGGGAGATGGGCGCCGTCGTGGCGCAGGAGCTGCGCGACGCGGGCCACGAGGCGGTGGAGGTCGAGCCGGAGGACGTCGAGCGCGTCGACGGGTACGACGCCGTCGTGCTCGGGTCGGCCGTGTACGTCGGCCGCCTCGCGCTCGGCCTGCGCGCCCTGGTCGACCGGCAGGGCGGTCAGCTGCGCGCGCGCCCGGTCTGGCTGTTCTGGTCCGGGCCGCTGGGGGACCCGCCGGTGCCGGCGACGGTCCCCGACGACGTCACGGAGGTGGCGCGGGCGGTGGGTGCCCGGGGCGTCGCCGTCTTCCCGGGGCGCCTCGAGCGGCGCGGGCTGGACCTGTCCGAGCGGGCGCTCGTCGCGCTCACGCGCGCCGAGCCGGGGGACTACCGCGACATGGACGCCGTGCGCGCGTGGGCGCGGGACGTCGGCGCCGGGCTGCGGGGTGGGCGCGCGGTCGGCGTGCGCTAGGCGCCGGCGCGCGCGGCGGTGGCCGTGGAGCCGGCGGCGAGGAGCCCCCCGAGCGCGTCGGCGAGGTGCCGCTCGACGAGCGGGACCACCTCGGCGACCGTCACGGTGCGGCCCGCCTCGGCGGACAGCGACGTCACGTCGGCGTCGTCGATGCCGCAGGGCACGATGCGTCCGTACCAGCCGAGGTCGGGGCAGCAGTTGAGCGCGAACCCGTGCATCGTCACGCCGCGGGCCACGCGCGCGCCGATCGCGGCGACCTTGCGGGCCCGCCGGGGCACGGGCGTGGTCGCCGGGTCGTCGGCCGGCAGCCACACGCCGCTGCGTCCCTCCACCCGCTCGGTCGCGACGCCGACGTCGGCGCACGTGCGGATGAGTGCCTCCTCGAGGGCGCGCACGTAGCGCACGACGTCGACGGGCTCGGCGAGCCGGACGATCGGGTAGCCGACGAGCTGTCCGGGGCCGTGCCACGTGATCCGCCCGCCGCGGTCGACGTCCACCACGGGGGTGCCGTCGGTGGGGCGGTCGCTCCGGGCCGTGCGCTTGCCGGCCGTGTAGACGGGCTCGTGCTCGAGCAGCAGGACGGTGTCCTCGCGGGTCCCGGCCTCGACGGCCGCGTGGACCTCGCGCTGCAGGGCCCACGTCGGCTCGTACGGCTGGAGGCAGGTGCCGAGCTCGAGCAGGTCGACGCGCATGCCCGTCAGGCTACGCCCGCGCGCGGCGGCTCCTCGGCGGCCGGGTCGGCCGCCGCGACGCCCGGGCGCCCGCCGGGACGCGACCCCGCGCCGGAGTCCTCGGGCTGCACCACCAGCAGGAGCAGGGCGCGCAGCTCCTCGCGCTGCCGCGCGTCGAGCGCGGCGAGGACGCGGTCCTGCGCGGGGCGGGGGTCGGCCGACGCGACGAAGGCCTGGGTGCCGGCGTCGGTGATCGCGATGACGTGGCGACGGCGGTCGGCCGGGTCGGGGCGGCGGCTCACGTAGCCCGTGCGCTCCAGGCGGGCGAGCACGCGGCTCATCGTCTGCTCGGTGACGCCGCACGCCTCGGCGAGCCCCCGCTGCGACATGGGGCCGGCGGCGAGGTGCACGAGCACCGGGTGGCTGGCGTGGTTGAGGTCCCAGGCGGCGAGGTGGGCGTTCCACTCGCGCTCGATGCGGCGTGCGGCCGCGGAGAGCAGCCGGCCGACCGGCCAGTGGTCGTCCACCAGGTCCTGCTGCGTGACGTCCGTCACCGTGCCCCGCCTCTCCGCTTGCCCGGGCACGCTCCGGGACCCATGATGCTCAGCATGCTGAGGAAATCGTGGGTGCGCACCCTGGCGGTGGCCGTCGCGCTGCTCGTCTGGCTGGCCGTCGGCGGCGTGGGCGGGATGGCCCAGGGCAGGCTGGCACAGGTGCAGACGAACGACGCGGCGGCGTTCCTGCCGTCGTCGTCCGAGTCCACACGAGCCGCGGAGGCCTCGCGGGACCTGGTCGACACGCAGACCCTACCCGCGCTCGTCGTGCTCGCCCCCGCCGACGGCGGGCAGGTGACACCCGATCAGCTGGACGCCGCCCGGGACGCCGCCGCCGCCGTCGCCGACCGTCCCGTCCCCGGCGGTGACGGCACGTGGGGCGACCGGCTGACCGGCGACGTCGTGCCCGTCCCGGCCGAGGACGGCGAGGCCGTCCTGCTCGCCGTGCCCCTCGACGCGGACGCCGCCGAGCAGCGCGTCGGCGAGGAGCGCCTCAGCACCCTGCTCGTCGAGGACCTGCGCGACCTCCTCGCCGAGGACCTCGGCGCCACCGCCGGCACCGCCGGGGACCTCGGCCTGAACGCCTGGGTCACCGGGCCCGCCGGCTTCGTCACCGACCTCGGCGCGGCGTTCGCCGGCATCGACGGGCTGCTGCTGCTCGTCGCCCTCGGCGCCGTCCTGCTCATCCTCGTCGTCGTCTACCGCTCGCCGTTCCTGCCCCTCGTCGTCATCGTCACCGCCGTGCTCGCGCTCGCGCTCGCGGGACTGGTGGTCTACCAGCTCGCCGCGAACGACGTCCTGGTCCTCAACGGGCAGTCGCAGGGGATCCTGTCGATCCTCGTCGTCGGCGCGAGCGTCGACTACGCCCTCCTGCTCGTCGCCCGCCACCGCGAGGAGCTGGGCCGCCACGAGCACCCGGCGGACGCGCTGCGCCGCGCGTGGCGACGCTCGCTCGAGCCGATCCTCGCCAGCGCCGGCACCGTCGTCGCCGGCGTGCTGTGCCTGCTGCTCTCACAGCTCGGGTCCAACCGGAGCCTCGGCCCCGTCGCGGCGATCGGCATCGGCGCCGCCGTCCTGTCCGCGCTGACCCTGCTGCCCGCGCTGCTCCTCGTCGCCGGCCGCCGCTCCCGCGTGCTGTTCTGGCCGCGCGTGCCGCGGTACGGGACGGCCACCCCGGCACCGACGACGCACGGCGCGCACGCCGCACCGGCCGACGACGTGCTCGACGCCGCCGGCCTGTGGACGCGCTGGGCACGCTGGGTCGGGCGCCACGCCCGCCCGGTGTGGGTCACCACCGGCGTCGGCCTGCTCGTGCTCGCCGCGTTCCTGCCCACCCTGCGCGCCGGCGGCACCAGCCAGACCGACGTGTTCCTCACGCCCGTCGACTCCGTCGCCGGCGAGGAGGTGCTGGCGGACCACTTCCCGGCCGGCGCCGTGCAGCCCGCGACGGTCGTCGTCGACGAGGCCGACGTGGACGCCGTCGTCGCGGCGGCGCAGGACGTGCCCGGGGTCGCGTCCGCCGCGCCGTACACCGGCGCCCCGGCGGGTGCCCCGGCCGGCGAGGCACCGCCCGTGGTCGTCGACGGACGGGCCCGGGTGGACGTCGTCACCGAGGCGCCGTCCGACAGCCAGGAGGCCGTCGACGTCGTCGCCGACCTGCGTACCGCCGTGCACGACGTCGCCCCGCAGGCGCTCGTCGGGGGCGCCGCCGCCGAGACCCTCGACACGCAGCTCGCCGGCGAGCGGGACCTGCGCGTCATCGTCCCCGTCGTCCTCGGCGTGATCCTGCTCATCCTCGTCGTGCTGCTGCGGTCGGTCGCGGCCGGGCTGCTGCTCATGGCGGCCAACGTGCTGTCGTTCGCGGCGGCCCTCGGCGTCGCCGCCATCGTGTTCGACGTGCTCGACCTGCCCGACGCCGATCCCACGGTGCCGCTCTACGGGTTCGTGTTCCTCGTCGCCCTCGGCGTGGACTACACGATCTTCCTCATGACCCGCGTGCGGGAGGAGTCGCTCGCGCACGGCACGCGCGCGGGCATCGTGCGCGGCCTCGCGGTGACGGGCGGCGTCATCACGTCGGCGGGTCTCGTGCTCGCGACGACGTTCGCCGCGCTCGCCGTGATCCCGCTGCTGTTCCTCGCGCAGATCGCGTTCATCGTGGCGCTCGGCGTGCTGGTCGACACCTTCGTCGTCCGGAGCCTGCTCGTGCCGGGTCTCGTGCACGACATCGGCCCGCGCACGTGGTGGCCGAGCGCCCTCTCGCGCCGCCCGGAGCACGGCGCGCACGCCGCCGTGGGGGACACCGGGGAGGTCGCGGCGGGCGGCACGCGGTGAGGCCCGCCGCCTAGAGTGGCGCGCATGGAGCCGTTGCGCGTCGGACTGGTCGGCTACGGCGGGGCCGGGCGTGGCATCCACGCCCGGCTCCTGCGCGAGACGGGCCACCGCGTCGTCGCGGCGGTCACCCGCGCCCGCGGCGACGACGTGCGCGCCGACTGGCCGGACGCGCGCGTCGTGCCGGACGTCGCGGCGCTGCTCGACGACGCGGACGCGCTCGACCTCGTCGTCGTCGCGAGCCCGACGGGTGACCACGTCGCGCACACGCGCGCCGCGCTCGAGGCGGACGTGCCCGTGCTGGTCGACAAGCCGCTCGCCACGACGACGGCGGACGCGACCGCGCTCGTCGAGCTCGCGGAGCGGCGCGCGGGCCGGCTCACCGTCTTCCAGAACCGCCGGTGGGACCCCGAGCAGCTCACCGTGCGCGCGCTGCTCGAGGCCGGCGCGCTCGGGCGTGTGCACCGGTTCGAGCGGCGCTGGGAGAGGTACCGGCCCGAGCCCGCGCACCGGTGGAAGGAGCAGGACACCGCGGCGGGCGGGCTGCTGCTCGACCTCGGGGCGCACCTCGTCGACTCGGCGGTGCAGCTCTTCGGCCCCGTGCGCCGGGTCCACGCGGAGCTGCGCGCGCTCACCACGCCGGCCGTCGACGACGTCTTCCTGGCCGTCGAGCACGCCCCCGGCCCGGACGGGCTCGCCGTCGTGTCGCACCTGCAGGCCGGCGGCCTCGTCGGCGCGCCCGGCCCGCGCACGCGCGTCCTCGGCGAGCGCGGCGCGTACCTGGTGACGAGCTTCGAGGGCGAGCCCACGCCGTTCGCGGTGCTCGACGACACCCAGGACGCCGGCCGTGCGGCGGGCGAGCCGCCGCACGAGGGCTGGCTCGTGCGCGGCGCCGAGCGCACGCCCGTGCCGCGCGCACCGGGCGGGCACGCCGACGTCTACCGCGCCGTCGAGCGCTGGCTGCGCGGGCAGGGGCCCGTACCGGTCGACCCGTGGGACGCCGTCCGCACCGCCCGCGTCCTCGACGCGGCCGTGCGCTCGGCGGCGGACGGTGTGCCGGTCGTGCTCGACCCCGCCTGACCACGGGCGCCCCCTGTGGACGGCCGCCGACGCGGTCGCGCCGGTGCCGCTTGGATGGCGCCCGTGCACCCGGCCCTCGTCCCCGACGACGTCACCCGACTGCTCGCCGAGCGCGGCCACCGGGTCGCCGCGGCCGTCGGCACCGACGGCGCCTGGTGGGTCTCGCGCCCCGTCGACGACCCGGACGCGCCGTGGCTCGAGGTGCAGGTCGTGCGCGTGCCCACCGACGACCGGCTGCGCGCGCTCGCGGACGCCCTGGCGCGCGTCGAGCACCCCCACCTCGCGGCCGTGCGGGAGGTCGTCCCGCTGGACGCCGGACGCGTCGCCGTGCTCGCCGCCCACGTGCCCGGCCCGACCCTCGCCGCCGTGCGTGCCACGCGCCCGCCGCTGAGCGACGCCGAGGCCGTCACGGTGGCCGTGCCGGTCGCGCAGGCCCTCGCCGCGCTGCACGCCGCCGGGCTCGCGCACGCGGCGGTCGCCGCCGACCGTGTCGTGCTGCGGCCCGACGGGTTCCCCGTGGTCGTCGACGTGCGCGGCGTGCTCGCGGGCACCGGCACGCCCGACGGCGACGTGCGCCGGCTGATCGCCACCGTGCTCGGCGTCCTCCCGCCGCTCGAGGCGGAGCTCGCCGCCGGGCTGCCCGAGCTCGCACGCCTGCGCGACGCGCTGGAGGCCGTGGCGCGGCGCGCCGCCCCGACGGCGGACGACGTCGTCGAGGCGGCGTTCGCGGCCGCCGAGCCGGTGCCCGTGCTGATGCCCGACGCGGACGCGCTCGCCGGTGCACAGGTGGCCATGGACGCCGGTCGGCCGCTGCCGCGCGCCGACGCGCGGCCGGTGGCGGAGCGGCGGCGGGCCCGTCCGCGGCACGGCCGCGTCGTGCGGCACGTGCTCGTCGGGGCGGCGGCGGCGTGCGTGCTGGCGGTCGTCGCGGTGGCCGGCGCCGCCGTGGTCGCGGGGCGCGGGGAGGCCGGGCAGGCCGCGCCGTCCGCGGCGCCGACCGCGGGGACGGGGTCGGACGCGCCGGGCCCGCGCGCCTCGGGCGGTGCGTCCGCGGACGCGCCCGCCGGCGACGCGGCGGCGGACGGTCCCGTCACGGCCGCCGCCGAGCTGACGCGCCGGCGCGGCGACGCGCTGGCCGCCGCGTCCGCCGACGCGCTGGCGCAGGTGCACGCGCCCGGTGCGCCCTCGCTCGCCCGGGACGTCGCGCTCCTCGACGGCCTGGCGGGTGCCCGCAGCGAGGGCCTCACGACCACGGTCGACGAGGTCGTCGACGTCGGCCGCACCGCCGACGGGGACGCCGTCGTGGCGGTGACGTCGTCCGTCGGGGAGCACGCGCGCGTGACCTCGGCGGGGGAGCGGTCCACCGTGCCGGCGACGCCGCCCCGCACGGTCGAGCTCGTGCTGCGCCGGACCGCGGACGGGTGGCGGGTGTGGGACGTCAGGCAGCCGGCGGGCGCGCCGTCCTGACCCAGCGGGCCGCCTCGTCCGGTGTGGCGTGCTGCGGGACGAAACCCGACTCGCGCAGGGCCCGCGGGTCGGCGCGGATCGACCCCAGCACCTCGGAGGAGAAGTCGCCGAGCCCGACGCGCAGCGCCGCCGCCGGCACGGGCACCGTCACGCGCCCGCCGAACGCGCGCCGCAGCGCGTCCAGCAGCACCGCGTGCCGGTCCGCACGCGTCACGAGGTTCGCCGGTCCGTGCACCGGCGCCGTCAGCAGGTGCGTGATGGCCGCGACCTCGTCCGGCAGCGTGATCCAGCTCCAGTACTGCCGCCCGTCACCGAGCCGCGTCGCCACGCCGGCCCGCAGCGGGAGCAGCAGCCGGCCGAGCGCCCCGCCGTGGGGGCTCAGGACGATGCCCGTGCGCAGGTGCGCGACCCGGACGCCGGCCTCGCTCGCGGGTGCCGTCGCGTCCTCCCACCGGCGCACCACGTCCGCGAAGAACGTGCGCCCCAGCGGCTCGTCCTCGGTGAGCAGCGCGTCGCCGCGGTCGCCGTAGGCCCCGATCCCCGACGCCTGCAGCAGCACGCGCGGCCCGTCGTCCCGGGCGGCCATCGTGCGCGCCAGCAGCCCTGCCGTCTGCACCCGGGAGGCGACGACCTCGCGCTTGCGCGCCGCGGTGAGCGGTCGGCTGCCGACGTTCACCCCGGCGAGGTCGACGACGGCGTCGGCGGTCGCGAGCGCGTCGCTGTCGATCGTCCCGGCGACGGGGTCCCAGCCGATCTCGGCGCCACCCCGTGGTGCACGGCGCACGAGCCGGCGCACGTCGTGCCCCGCGTCGGCGAGGTGGCGCACGAGCGCCGTCCCGATCAGCCCGGACGCCCCGGCCACCACCACGCGCATGCCGCTCACGGGCACACTCTCGCGGCACGGCGCGGGCCGCGCACCCCGTGGGGCGCGCGGCTG
>NZ_JBHUZW010000035.1:0-33039 GCF_042667215.1 Cellulomonas sp. NPDC057328
CCGGGCCTCGTCGCGTCCGACCCCGCGCCCGTCCCACCGACCCCGACGCCGCGCCCGCCGAGCTCGCCGGTCGCGCGCCGAGGTCGCCGGTCGGGACCGGCGACCTCGGCGTCGAACAGGCGACCTCGGCGGGTGGAGGGGTGTGGACCCCGGCGGGTGGGCGGGTGGACGGGGCGGGTGGGGCGTCAGCAGCTCGTGACGCGGTCCCAGCCGTCGGCGGTCTGGGACAGGGAGACCGACGTGCGGCTCGACCAGTAGCCGAGCGGGTCGCGGGAGCCGCGGGCGTACGTGCGCAGGCCGACGCGGACGGCGCGGTCCGCCTCGACGTGCGCGCGCGTGCTGTCGGTGACGCACGTGGCCGGCTGCCCGGGCTGGCCCGGCGCGGTCGGTGCGGGCGTCGGTGCGGGCGTCGGCGCGGGGGTCGTCGGTGCCGGCGTGGGCGCCGTCTGGTTCACGAGCGCGGCCGCGAAGCGCGCGCCCTCGGTGACCGTGCCGTTGGTCGCGTACGTGAGGTGCGCGGCGAAGCTGCCGCCGCCGCGCTGGCAGACCGGGTCGCCGGAGTTGCAGAACTCCTTCGCCTTGGGGCCGTAGGTGGGGCTGGCCTGCGCGATGGTGCGACCCGAGAGGCCGAGCGGGTTGCCGTAGACGACGACGGCGGCGACGCGGTCGGCGAGGTTCGCGGGGATCGCCTCGCCGCTGGTCGTGCCGGTGCGGATGCCGATCGCGATGTCTGTGACGGTGGCGCCCTGCGAGTACCCGCCGATCACGAAGCGGGTGCCGGGGCAGGCGGCGGCGCGGGAGACGACGCGGCGCGTCATGTCGGTGGCGCCCGGGCCGGCGCTGGTCTGGGCGCTGTTGGCGGCGTAGTCGACGGCGTACGACGACACCGTGCGGCCGGGCAGCTCGGCCTGCAGCGCGCGGACGAGCGGCGTGCCGAGGACGCCGAGCCCGGCGCGCTCGCCCGTGCCGCGGGCGAACACGAGCTCGACGTCGGAGCAGCCGGTGGCGGCGGTGGCGGACGTGGCGGCGACGACGCCGCCGGTGAAGGTCGTGACGAGCGCCAGGACGGCGACGAGGGAGCGGCGGGAGCGGACGGGACGCATCAAGGAGCCTCGCTGAGCTTCGGGGGGACGGGCCACGCTGACGTGGCACCCGGGTGGCCCGGAACCGGCCGGGCCGCTAGGAGGATGTCCGATTCCTCCGATTCATGTGAACCCTCTCATCGAAGGTGCGCCCGATCGGGTGAAGCGCTTCGAGAGCGGTCCGCGGGCGCCCGAGCGGCCGCGGCCGGGGGGCGTCCCCGCAGGTGTGGCGCACGTGACGCCCGCAAGCGGCCCCTCGCCGCGCGCGTCGCGCCCCGCGGTCCTAGCGTGTCCGTCGCCCCGCCGGCGGAGGACGACGACGACCTCCGCCGGCGTCCTCCGCCCGTCCTCCAGGGAGCTTGCCGTGGATCAGGCCACCGACGCCTTGCGCCTCGACGCCAACGCCGTCGACTACGCGCTCGTCGCGATCTACTTCGTGTTCGTCCTCGGCATCGGGCTCCTCGCCCGGCGCCAGGTCTCGACGAGCCTCGACTTCTTCCTCTCGGGGCGCGCGCTGCCCGCGTGGGTGACGGGGCTCGCGTTCATCTCCGCGAACCTCGGCGCCGTCGAGGTCATGGGCATGTCCGCCAACGGTGCCGAGATCGGCATGGCGACCATGCACTACTACTGGATCGGCGCGATCCCGGCGATGCTCTTCCTCGGCATCGTGATGATGCCCTTCTACTACGGCTCCAAGGTCCGCAGCGTCCCGGAGTTCATGCGCCGCCGGTTCGGCACGGGCGCGCACCTGGTGAACGCGCTGAGCTTCGCGCTCGCGCAGCTGCTCATCGCGGGCGTCAACCTCTACCTGCTGGCGACGATCGTCAACGTGCTGCTCGGCTGGCCGCTGTGGGTCTCGCTCGTCATCGCGGCGGCCGTGGTCCTCAGCTACACCGCGCTCGGCGGCCTCTCGGCGGCGATCTACAACGAGGTGCTGCAGTTCTTCGTCATCGTCGCGGCGCTGCTG
This sequence comes from Cellulomonas sp. NPDC057328, assembly GCF_042667215.1. Classification (NCBI taxonomy): domain Bacteria; kingdom Bacillati; phylum Actinomycetota; class Actinomycetes; order Micrococcales; family Cellulomonadaceae; genus Cellulomonas; species Cellulomonas sp. NPDC057328. The sequence goes on from NZ_JBHUZW010000035.1 coordinate 2,050, forward strand.
CCGCTGACGCTCGTCGGCCTGCACCGCGTCGGCGGCGTGGACGGACTGGTGGAGCGCGTCAGCGCGGGCCCGGGCGGCGAGAGCGAGCTGTCGTCGTGGCCCGGGCAGGCGCTCACCGGGTTCGACTCCCCGGTGCTGTCGGTGATCGGCATCGTCTTCGGGCTCGGCTTCGTCCTGTCGTTCGGCTACTGGACGACGAACTTCGTCGAGGTGCAGCGCGCGATGGCGTCGGAGTCGATGTCGGCCGCGCGCCGGGCGCCCGTGATCGGCGCGTTCCCGAAGATGTTCGTGCCGTTCATCATCATCATCCCGGGCATCATCGCGAGCGTCCTGTCCCCGGAGATCGTCGCGCTCAAGGAGGGGCAGGAGGGCGGCGACATCCAGTACAACGACGCGCTGCTGCTGCTCATGCGCGACCTGCTGCCCAACGGCATGCTCGGCATCGCGATCGCGGGTCTGCTGGCCGCGTTCATGGCCGGCATGGCGGCGAACATCTCCGCGTTCAACACGGTCTTCAGCTACGACCTGTGGCAGCAGTACGTCGTCAAGGACAAGCCCGACGACTACTACACGAAGGTCGGCCGCCTCGCGACGCTCGCGGCGACCGTCATCGCGATCTTCACCGCGCTGCTCGCGTCCGGGTACAGCAACCTCATGGACTACCTGCAGACGCTGTTCGGCTTCTTCAACGCGCCGCTGTTCGCGACGTTCATCCTCGGCATGTTCTGGAAGCGCATGACGGCGACCGCCGGGTGGTCCGGCCTCGCGAGCGGCACCGTCGCGGCCATCCTCGTCGCGGTGCTCAGCGAGGACGCGCTCGGCCCGCTGAGCGTCGGCGTCATCCCGCTGTCCGGGCAGGGCGCCAGCTTCGCCGCCGCGGGTGCCGCGTTCGTCGTCGACATCCTCGTGAGCGTCGCCGTCACCATGGTCACGCGCCCGAAGGCGGAGTCCGAGCTGCGCGGCCTCGTGTACTCGCTGACGCCGAAGGAGCTGCGGACCGACCCCGACGAGCACGCGCTGCCCTGGTACCAGCGCCCGACGCGCCTCGCGGCGATCGCGCTGGTGCTCGTCGTCGGCCTCAACGTCGTCTTCCACTGATGCGTCTTCCACCGGGACAGGAGCCGGACATGACCTCGCAGGACACCGCGCGGGTGGTCCGCGCGTTCGACATCCGCACGATCATCGGCGCGCTGCTCGGCATCTACGGGCTCGTCATCACGGTCGTCGGGCTGTTCTTCACGTCGGAGGACGACCTGGCCAAGGCCGACGGCGCGAACGTCAACCTGTGGACGGGCATCGGCCTGCTCGTCGTCGCCGCCGGGTTCCTGCTGTGGGTGCGGCTGCGCCCGCTGGTCGTCACGCGGGACACCGGCACCGGCACCGGCACCGGCACCGGCACCGACCCGCAGGACCCGATGCGCCCGGAGTGACGGCGCGCCCGGAGTGACGGCGGGGGCGCACCGCCCCCGCCGCCCCGGCGTCAGGACGGCCAGACGAACTGCACGTCGAGGTACGGGCCGAAGGTCTCGGTCTCCCAGCTCTGCACGAGCGTCTGCCCGGGCTGCAGGACGAACACGTCCGCCTCCTCGAGCGTGTCGCGGTTGTTGGCGAAGTCCGGCTCGTACGGGCCGGGCACCACGGCGCCGACCTTGACCGCGCCGGCGGGCAGGCCGGTGATCCGGTAGTGGTACCCCTCGATGTCGGCCGGTCCCGTGGCCAGGACGTGGCCCGTCACCGCGTCGTACACGGTGACCTGACCGCCCTCGACCGGGTCGAGGCCCGAGAGCACCTGCCCCTCGATCGCGGCGCCCGCGTCGCGCACCCGCACGCGGTCGGCGCCGTCCAGCCGCGGCCGGTGCACGTCCTGCGCCTCCACGCGGTGCCGGCCCGTGCCGACCAGCGTCACGCCGGTGAACGTGACCGTGCCGGCGTCGGCCGCCGTGAACGTGTGCGCCGGCGGCAGCGCCCGCACCAGCGGGTCGTCGGTGCTCAGCTCGACCGTGCCGCGGTAGCCCGTCGCCGGGCGGCCCCGGTCACGCACCGTGACCGTGACGTCGAACGGCACGCCCGCGACCACGTGCGCCGGCGCGTCGACGTCGAGCGTCGTCCGGCCGTGCGCCGTCGCGGGCGGTGCGACCAGGGCGGTCGCGGCCACCAGCACCGCGACCACGGTCGCGCGCACCGCGCGGGTCCGCGCGGGTCGCCCGGCCGTGCGTGCTCCGCGCGCCACGCCTGCTCCTCGTGCTGTCGTCATCTCGTCCCCCGTCCGGAGGCGGCCCGGGACGGGCGTCCCGAGGGAGCCGCCTCCCGTACACCGGGGTAGTCGCGGCGGTCGCGCCGCGGCAAGGGAGATACCGGGCGAAACGGGCACCGGGGGCGGGTGCCAGGCGGGGGCGGCGACGACTTTCACCCGCCACCGGCCGACGTCGTCCGCGGGAGACGCCGCCCCTCCACCTCGTCAGGTGCGCACCGACCTCGTCACCCATGTCCGACGAGGTCGGCGCCGGGGTGCCGAGGTCGGCGCGATCGGGGAGCGGTCAGTCGTCGGACGTCATCGGCTCGCCCGACGGCGGGACGGGCACCTCGCCGCCCTCGAGGAGCGTGCGGCCGACCCGCGCCTTGACCTCGAGCTCGTCCACCTGCCAGATCCCGACCAGCTCCTGCAGGTCCTCGACGGTGTAGCCGGCCTCCCAGAACGCGCCGAGCGCGTCGTCGTACGCCTGCGCCTGCGCGTCCGCGGGCGACGCGGCGAGGGCCGCGTCGATCGGCGGCACCTCGCCGTCGAGCAGCATCTGGCCCGCCCGGGCCTTCGTCTCGATCGCGTCCGTGCCCCACAGCACGCTCAGGGCCGAGGCCTCGCGCACGTCGTAGGTCGCCCAGAACGCCTCGTACTGCTCGCGCGTGTAGCCGTCCGGCATGACCGTCCAGTCGATGCCGACGGCCTGCACGGCACCCTCGACGGCGCGGGCGACCGACGAGTACGGGTTGGCCGCGGCCGCGGCGCCCGCACCGGCGACGGCCAGCGTGCCGGTCACGAGGCCCGCGGCGACGATCTTGCCGCCGCGGTGCAGCGCACGGACGCCTCCCGGCTGGGCGCCGCGGCGGCCGGCCTCGGCGCGCAGGCGCGCGGCCACCGCGTCGAGGTCGGGGTGCTCCGCGGCGGCGCGGGCGTGCAGCGCGTAGGTGATGCGGGCGGCGAGCTCGTCGTCGGTCGCCGGGAAGGGTGTCGGCTCGGGGGCGTCGCCCGCGGCCGGGTGCGGCTGGCTCATCGGTGCTCCGGTCGGGTGGTGAGGTCGGTCTGGCGCAGCGCGGCCAGGGCGCGGGAGGCGTGCGAGCGGACGGTCGCGCTCGACGTGCCCAGCACGGTCGCGATCTCCGGGTCGGTCAGGCCCTCGTAGTAGCGCAGCACGAGGACGGTCCGCTGGCGCGGCGGCAGACCGGCGAGGTGCTGCCACATCGCGTCGTCCTGCACGACCGCGTCCGCGTGGTCGCCGTGCGGCCGGGCGTGCGCCGCGAGGACGTCGTCGGCGGCGGGGTGGACGGTCCGCACGTGCCAGCGCCGGCGCCACGACAGGTGCTCGTTCGTCACCATGCGGCGCAGGTACAGGTCGGGGCGGTCGAGCAGCGAGATGCGCGTCCAGCGGACGTGCGCGCGCAGCAGCACCTCCTGCACCAGGTCCGCCGCGGTGTGCCCGTCGCCGACGAGGACCGTGGCGTACCGCAGCAGGCCGGGCAGGTGGTCGCGCACGACGTCGTCGAGGGCGCGCGCGGCCGGGTCCGCCGCGGCCGCCGGCTCGGTGCGCGTCCGCGCCGGCACCACCACGGGGATCGCGGCGCTGTCGGGGCCGGCCGTCCGGATCCACGTCGTCATCGGACGACCACCGCCGTGAGCTCGTCGAGAGCGGCGCGCGGGTCGTGGGCTGCGGCGGCGCCCGGCCGGGGGAGGGGCGCGGGGTCGAGGCAGCGCAGCAGCAGCCGCTCGACGAGCGCGGCGCGGCGGACGACCGCGTGCCCGTCGACGTCCCCGGGCAGGACGCGCACCTCGACCGTGTCGCGCACGGGCCGCTCGGCCACCAGCTGCGTGAGGTTCACGTCCGCGTACTTGGTGAGCCCCACGGCGCGCGCCTCGGCGCGGAGCCCGGCCCAGCCGGCGTCGTCGTCCGCCCACGGCCGCTCGACCAGGTCGACGAGCGCGTCGGGCAGCGGCGCGAGGCGCCGGCACGCCGGGTTGGTGCCGAGCGCCGCCCACAGCGGCTCGCGCCAGTGCGCGAACAGCCGCACGACGTTCGCGAACGCGGCCGGCCGGCGGAACGGGGCGCCGTCGACGTGCACGTGCACGGCCGCCTCGCGCGGGACGGTGAAGCCCAGCTCCCGGGCGGGCGCCAGCAGGCGCTCGAGGGCGGCCGCGTGGTCGGTGACGAGCGGCGGCGTGACGACCTCGCACGGGCGCTCGCGCCCCGCCGGCAGGGGCAGCGCGACCGCGATCGTCGCCCCCGTCGCGTCGTTCACGCGCGCCGCGGCGGCGAACACGTCGGCCCGGACGCCGAACAGCGCCGCGACCGGGTCGAGCACGCTCGCGAGCGGGGCCCCGGGGTCGGCGTGCTGCGCGACGAGGCGCAGCAGGCGCGCGTCGTCGGACAGCAGCCGGTACCACCCCCGGTGCCCGGGCCGCGCGCGCGCCCCGGGCACCGGGGCGAGGTCCGCCTCGATGGTGATGTCGTCCACCAGCCGCGCGACCGGTGCACCGGCCGCGTCGACCACGTCGAACGCGGGCGACAGGTGGCGGAAGACGCCCACGCCCGGCACCGCCGACGGCTCGCTGTCCGTGTGGAAGGACCGCCGCACGGCGCCCGCGTGCCGCGCCGCGAGCGCCTCCGCCAGGGTCTGCCGGTCGGACCCGGCGGGCGCGAGGAGCTCGATCTCGAAACCGGTCCGCAGCGACAGCTCGTCCACGTCGGTCCTCTCGTCGGTGGTGCCGGGCCGGTGGGTCAGGAGCCGGCGGGCGTGCTGCCGGGGGCGACGGGGAGAGTCTGCCCGTCGAGCAGCGCCTGACCGGCGCGCGCCTTGGTCTCCGCGACCTCCGTGCCCCAGAGGGCCGCGAGCGCCTGGGCGTCCTCGAACGTGTAGCCGGCGTCCCAGAAGGCGTCGTACTGCGCGACCTCCTCGGCGGCGGCGGCCCCGGCCGCGTCGCCGTCGGCCGGGGCGGCGGGGGGCGCGTCGCCGGTCGCCGCGGCGTCGTCGGCCGTCGGGACCGTGCCGCTGGGCGCGACCGGCACCTCCTCGCCGTCGAGGAGCATCTGGCCCGCGCGGGCCTTCGTCTCGGTCCAGTCGGTGCCCCACAGCGCGGCGAGGGCGTCGACGTCCTCGGGCGTGTAGCCGGCACCCCAGAACGCGACGTACTGCTCGCGGGTGTAGCCGTCGGGCATGGCGGACCAGTCGACGCCGACGAGGCCGAGGGCCTCCTCGAGCGCCGACGCGGCGGGGGACCCCGGGTTCGCGGCGATCGCCGCGCCGGCGCCGCCGACGGTCAGCGTGGCGGCGATGACGCCCACCGCCACGAGGCGGCGGCGGCGCGGGTGGGACGTGGTGCTCGGGTTCATCGGGTCCTCCGTGAGGGCTCGTGGATGCGTGCCCTCTGAAGACGCCTCCCGACCCGGATGTGTGGAGTCCGATCCACACCCACCCGCACCGACACCACCACCACCACGCTCGCCGAGCGGAATACGGGGCCGCGATACACGCGCCGGAGCCTCACCGGTATTCCGGTCGGCGGGACGGCGTGGTGGTGGGGGCGGGGGGCGAACGGGGTCAGGCGCGCGGGTCGATCGGGAAGTTCTGGTCGAAGACGTGGTCCGGGTCGTACGTGCGCTTGAGGGCGCGCAGGCGGGTCAGCGTCGCCGGCGGGAACGCATCGAGGAGGCGCTCGGGGCGCGGGTCGGTCTCGAACGACAGGTACAGGCCGTCCATGTGCGGGTACGCGAGGCGGTCCCAGACGTCGTCGAGCCCGGCGCGGGAGCCGCGCGAGGTGAACGCCGTGGCGGAGAACGCGTGGTCGCGGTGCGCGTAGGCCGTGGCGTCGAGGGGGACGTCGTTGGCCGCGCCGCCGGTGGCGCGCAGCTGCACGAGCGTGGTCTCGCCGGACTCGAGCACGCGTCCCAGGTCCGCGGCGGCCTCCGGGGTCATCGTCCGGAGCAGCCCGGACCGCGAGACCGGCGGCGCGCCGCCGTCGTGGTGCTTGGCGACGGGCCCGACGATCCCGGCGTACGGCGTCAGCTGCGCGCGCTGGTCGAGCACCGGCGCGACGCCGAGCATCGGCTCGAGCGCCTCGACGGCCGCCTGCGCGTCGTCGTCCGCCCACACCGTCATCGCCTGCGCGATCGGTCCGCGGCCCGGCGACGACGCCTGCAGGTGCAGGAAGCTCGTCAGCTGCCGCGGCGACGCCTCGACCAGGCGCCCCCACCGCTCGAGCAGCACGCCGGGCTCGGACGCGTCGAACACCATGGTCGCGAACACGACGTCCGGCACCTCGGCGGCCTCGACCTCGACCCAGGTGACGACGCCGAGGTTGCCGCCGGCGCCGCGCAGGCCCCAGAACAGCTCGGGCTCGTGCTCGGCGTCGACGCGGTGCACCGTGCCGTCGGCGGTGACGACCTCGGCCGCCACCACGTGGTCGATCGTCAGCCCGTACGAGCGGCCGAGCAGCCCGATGCCGCCCGTCGTCGCGAGGCCGCCGACGCCCACGCCGCCGTAGTCGCCCGACGAGATCGCCCACCCGCGTGGCGCGAGCGCGGCGGCCACCGCGCCCCACGTCGCGCCGGCACCGAGCCGCACCCGGCGGCGCGCGGCGTCGACGACCTCGACCTGGTCCAGCCGGCCGAGGTCGAGCACGACGCCGCCGTCGTTGGTCGACCGCCCGCTGATGCCGTGCCCGCCCGACCGCACGGCGAGCGGCCCGCGCTGGCGGCGCGCGTACGCGAGGCCGTCGACGACCTCCTCGACGGTCCGCGGCAGCAGCACCAGTCCCGGCTCGCCGCGGCGCATGTACGTCGAGCGCAGCGACGCGTACCGGCGGTCGCCCGGCTCGACGGCGTCGAGGCCCGCGGGCACCGCGTCGTAGTCGATCCCGGCGGCCCGCCTCGCCAGCTGCGCGACGGAGCGGACGGGCCCGGTCTGCGTGCCGGCCGTCGCGCGCGCCGCGGCGACCTGGTCGCGCACCGCCGGTGCGACGCGCTCGGCGAACGTGCGGATCGTCGCGGGGTCGTCGGTGCCGAGCACGAACGTGCCGATGCCGTCGTCGAGCGCGAGGCGCACGAGGTCGTCGACCCACTGCTCGGGCGGGCCGACGAGCAGCCCGTCGGACGCCGACGAGAACCGGCCGGACAGGTTGAGGAGCCGGCGGACCTCGCGCGGGTCGCGGCCCGCGCCCCGGGCGGCCTCGTCGACGGCCGCGTTGCCGCGCACCAGGTCACCGGGCTGCAGGTACCCGAGGGACGGCAGCCAGCCGTCGGCCTTCTCGCCGACCAGGCGCAGCATGCGCGGCTTGTACGCGCCGACCCAGATGCCGACGTCGTGCACCGGCGCCGGTCCGCGCTTCGCGCCGGCGACGTGGTGGTGCGTGCCGCCGGCGCGCAGCGGCCGCCGCTCGTCCGTGTCCCACAGCCCGCGGATGACGTCGATCGCCTCGCCGAGGGCGTCGACGCCCTGCCCGGGGGTGAGCCGCGGGACGCCCATCGCCTCGATGGCGTCCCAGAACCCGCCCGCGCCCAGCCCGAGCTCGGCCCGCCCGCCGGAGAGGGCGTCGAGGCTCGCGACGGCCTTGGCCAGCACGGCGGGCTGCCGCAGCGGCAGGTTGAGGACGTTCCCCGCCAGGTGCACGCGCTCGGTGCGCGCGGCGACCCACGTCAGCAGCGTCCACGTGTCGAGGAACGCCGGCTGGTACGGGTGGTCCTGGAACGTCACGAGGTCGAGGCCGGCCTGCTCGGTGAGCACGGCGAGCGCCACGGGGGCCTGCGGGTCGGCGGCCTGCGGCGTGAGGAAGGTGCCGAACGTCAGCTCGTGGCCGTAGTCCGTCATGGGGCGTCTCCTGTCGTCTGCGACCACGATCGTATGCACAGCAGACGATCTGTGCGACCACCGGTACGCTCGGACGCATGAGCACCGACGGCGACCTGGGCTGGCAGCTCGGCACCCTGCTGGCCCGCTGGCGGGCCGCCGTCGAGGACGCGGTCGGCGACGTGCCGTCCGGCCCTCGCGGCTACCACGTGCTCGGCGCCGTCCTCGACGGCACCCCGCCGACGCAGGCCGCGCTCGCCGCCCGGCTCGGCATCGACCGCACCGTCATGACGTACCTCGTCGACCGGCTCGTCGGCTGCGGGCTCGTCGAGCGGCGGCCCGACCCCGCCGACCGCCGCGTGCGGCGCATCGTCGCGACCGACGCCGGCCGCGTCCGGCACGCCGACCTCGCCGCCCGCGTCGCCGCGGCCGAGGACGACGTCCTGGTCGGGCTCGACCCGGGCGACCGCAGCGCGCTGCGCCTGCTGCTCGCCCGCGCCACCGGGGCGCCCGTGCACGGCGAGGACGTCTGCCGCGTCGTCGGCGCCGTCTGACCCGCCGCCCGCCGCGTCCCGCCCGCCGCCCCCCTGCCGCGCCTCGCCGCTCAGCCCGCCGGCGCCACCCGCGCGCGCAGCACGTCGACGCCCGGCCCCGCGAGGTCGTCGACGTACGCGACGCGTCCCGCCATCGCCATGACGAGCGCGAGCGTCGTCCCGCGCACCAGCGGGCCCTCGCCCGCCGCGAACGGTCCGTCCGTGGCCTCGAGCCGCAGCCCGCGCGCCGCGGTCGCGCTGTGCACGGCGAAGTCGCGGCGGACGTAGAACTCCGCCACCGCGGTCACGGCCTCGACCGACGGCGTCGTCGCGAACCCGAGCGGGCGCCGCACGTCCTGCGCGTGCACGACGACCTCGCCGAGCCACGCGGCCGTGTCGCCGGAGGGCGCGGTCGTGCGGTCGACGGCGGCGCGGAAGCGAGCGAGGGTCTCGGCGGGCGTCGCCCCGCGGTGCTCCGCGAGCCGGCGCGCGTTGTGCAGGTCCGCGTCGAACCGCGCGCCCACGATGCTCGCGAGCCACCGCGCGGGCGTCAGGTGCGCCGCCGACGTCAGGTGCGCGACGACGTCCTCGACCGTCCACCGCCCGCACAGCGACGGCGTGGCCCACGCGGCGTTGTCGAGGCCGGTGAGGTCGTCGGCGAGCGCCGCACGCTCGGCGCGGACGGCGGACAGGACGGCACGGTCGGCACGGCCGGGCACAGGACCTCCGGGGTGAGGGGTCGGACGTGCACGCACGCTACGGGGAGGCCGGCCGCCCGCGGCGCGTTGCCGCATCTACAGGAGCCGATCGCTCGGTCCACGGTGCGCGGTGCCCCTGCGACACCCTTCCGCGGACGGCCGGCACGGGAGTAACGTAGGTATGTACCTACAAGGAGGCCGCGATGCCCCACGTGACGTCCCGCGAGTTCAACCACGACGTCTCCGCCGCCAAGCGCGCGGCCAAGGACGGGCCGGTGGTGATCACCGACCGCGGTGAGCCCTCGCACGTGCTGCTGACGTACGCGGACTTCCAGCGCATGACGCGCCGTGCGTCCCGTCCGCCCTTGTCGCAGGCCCTCCGCATGGACGACGACATTGAGTTCGAGCCGGGCCGCGCGGCGTTCGACGTCCGCCCGGTCGACCTGTGAGCCACCTCCTCGACACGAACGTCCTCTCGGAGCTGCGACGACGTGCCCCCGACCCGCGCGTCACCGCGTGGGTCGACGGCCAGGACCCGGAGTCCCTCTTCCTCTCGGTCATGACCGTGTACGAGATCGAGCTCGGCATCCGGTCGGTCGAGCGACGCGACCCGGTGCAGGCGTCGTCGCTGCGGACCTGGTTCGCGACCCGCGTGCTGACCGAGTTCGCCGACCGTGTCCTGCCGGTGGACACGCCGGTGGCGGTCCGCGCGGCGGCGCTCTCGGTCCCGGACCGGCGCCCGCGGAGCGACGGCCTCATCGCCGCGACCGCGCTCGTGCACGGGATGCCGGTCGTGACGCGCAACGTCGCTGACTTCGCGGACGTGCCGGGTCTCGCGGTGCTGGACCCCTGGCGGCACTGACGCCCCACGTCGGCGGCCGGCGGCGGGAGGTACTGGCGTCGCGGCGCCGTCCGGGACCAGACTCGCGCCATGGAGTACCGGACGACGATCCTCGCCACGGGCGGCACGACGACCGGCATCCCGGTCCCGGACGAGGTCATGACGGCCCTCGGCGGCGGCGGGCGGCCGAAGGTGACCGCGACAGTCGGCGGCTACACGTTCACGACGACGGTCGGCACCCGCGACGGCCGCCGGCTCCTGCCCTTCAGCAGCGACCGCCGCAGGGAGAGCGGCCTCGCCGCGGGCGACGAGGTCACGGTGTCGATCGCGCTCGCGGACGCGTGAGCGCGGGACCCCGGAACACGGGCACGTCCGCGGTCGTTCGACCCGACGTGGACCAGGACCCGACGGCCGCCCCGGACGCCCGCGTCGACGGGCACCCGCCCGGGCGCGTGGACGGCCACGCGCCCGGCGGCGTCGACGGGCACCTGCGCGACGGTCGTGCGGACCCCGACACCGGCACCGGTGCCCAGACCCGCGTCCTCGCCGAGCTCGTGCACGTGCGCACCGGCCGGCTGCTGCGCCCCGACGCCGACGCCGACGAGCTCCCGCGGCGCATCCGCGCGCTCCAGCGCGAGCTCACGCGCTTCCTCATGACCTACCAGTTCGGCATCGACGAGGTGCTGACGAAGGTCAACATCCTGCGCGAGGAGTTCGAGCAGACGCACGACCACAGCCCCATCGAGCACGTGCGCTCGCGGCTGAAGTCGATGGACTCGCTCGTGCAGAAGGTGCTCCGCACGGGCTGCGAGCCGACGCTGCCGGCGATCCGCGAGCGCATCCGCGACGTGGCGGGCGTGCGGATCACGACGAGCTTCGTCTCGGACGCGTACTGGGTGGTGCGGATGCTCTCGCGCCAGCCCGACGTCGACGTCGTCGAGGTGAAGGACTACATCGCGCACCCGAAGCCGAACGGGTACCGCTCGCTGCACGTCATCGTGCGCGTGCCGGTGTTCCTGTCGGACCGCACGGAGCACGTGTACGTCGAGCTGCAGGTGCGGACGATCGCCATGGACTTCTGGGCGAGCATCGAGCACCAGCTGTACTACAAGTACGACCGCGAGGTGCCGCCGCACCTGCTCGGGGAGCTCGAGGACGCGGCCCGCGTCGCGGCCGACCTGGACCAGCGGATGGGCCGGCTGCGCGACGAGCTGCGGAGCCTGTCGACCCCCTGACCGGCGCGCGCCGGCGTCGACGGGACGTTGGCGGATCCGTGCCCGGGCGGTCGGGCGTGGCCGGCGCCCCCTCGCACGCACCCGGTGGCCGCCCCGGAGCCCTAGGGTGGCGTCCGCACCGGCGGACGGAGGAGGAGCGACGTGCGGATGCACCGACGACGCCGGCGGGGTCGCGTCCGCCGGTTCCTGGGCGGGCTCGTCGAGTCGGCCGACGGCATCGAGGCGGGCGTCCTGCTGCTGCGGCTGCTCACCGCGCCGCTGCGGCTGCTGCTCCGGCTCCTGGAGTAGACGCGGTCACCGGGGTGCGGACGGGGTGCCCTCGGCCAGCCGGTACCGGCCGCGGTCGTCCTCGAGTTCGGCGCGCATGCCGGGGTGGCGTGCCCAGCGCTCCAGGGACCGGACGAGGACGGACGGCCGCACGTCGAGCAGCGGCAGCGGCACCGCGAGCCCCGGCCGGCGCGGCGTGCGCGGCAGCAGGCCACGGCGTCGGTCCCAACGCCACGACGGTGCGTCCGGGCGGGCCTGCACCACGAGGTCGACGTGGCGGCCCGCGTCCACCAGCCGCACGTCCGCGACGTCGTCCCACGCCAGCGTGCCCGCGCCGTCGCCGGTGTGCAGGTGCAGGCCCTCGCGGCTGAGCACGAGCCGGCCGCCGTGCCGCACGCGCAGCCACAGGTCGGGCACGCAGACCAGCACCGGCAGCGCCGCCAGCCACAGCAGCACGGCGCCGCCCGACCCGCGCGCCGCCACGGCCGCCGTCACGAGGGCGGCCGCGACCGCGGTCGTGCCGGACGCCTGGAACCACGGGACGGTCCCGGCGAGGGGCAGCACCACCGCCGGCCGGTCCTGCACCGTCGCCACCTCGACCCGTGCGCCGTCCGCGGGCCCCGGGGGCCGGAGGTGCAGCACGCCGACGCCGACACCGACCGCGACCCACGCCAGGCCGGTCGCGACGCCCGCGGCCCACCCGGTCCCGTCGCCCTCCGCCAGCGCCCACGCCGACCCGGCCGCCAGCGCCGCGCCGAGCAGCACGTTCGTCACCGTGACGAACCACAGGAAGCCGCGGCTCGCGGGCCGCCGTCCGTCGCTGACGAAGGCCCACACCTCCGGCACCGTGCCGAGCGGCACCCGGAGGCGGCGCAGCTCGGTGTCGCCGCGCCGCAGGAGCTCCTCCGTCGTGCGCTCGCCCCACGTCGCCATGGCGGCTCCCTCCGTGCGTGCCCGGTGACGGCCGACGGGCCGTCGGGCGCCGATCCTGCCAGCCCGCCACGAGGGTGGGACCCCCGGTCCCCGGACCGGCGCGGCCTTCCGCGCACCACCGCCCGCACGCAGGCTCGTCCCGACGCCGCGGCCCGCACCGGGCGGCGGCCACGACGAGGAGGACCCATGACGGACACCCGCATCGCTCTGGTCACCGGCGGCAACCGCGGCCTCGGCCGCGCGACCGTGCTCGCGCTCGCGGCCGACGGTCTCGACGTCGTCCTCACGTACCGGCAGCACGAGGACGAGGCCGCCGCTGTGGTCGCCGACGCGCAGGCGGCGGGCCGGCGCGCCGTCGCGCTGCGCCTGGACACGGGCGACGTCGCGGACGTCACCGCGTTCCCCGACCGGCTGGCGGACGCGCTCACCGCCACCTGGGGGCGCGACCGGTTCGACGTGCTGGTGAACAACGCCGGGCACGCGGTACCGACGCCGCTCGGCGGCACCACGGCGGAGCACCTGCAGAGCCTGTTCGACGTGCACGTGCGCGGCGTCTTCCTGCTCACGCAGGGTCTCGCGCCGCTGCTCGCCGACGGGGGGCGGGTCGTCAACCTGTCGAGCGGGCTGGCGCGGTTCGTCTCGCCCGGCGGCCTGTCGGCGTACGGGGCGATGAAGGCGGCGGTCGAGGCGCTGACGCGGTGGTGGGCGCTCGAGCTCGGGGAGCGTGGCATCACGGTCAACGTGGTGGCGCCGGGCCCGGTGGCGACGGACTTCGGCGGCGGCCGCGTGCGGGACTCCGCGGAGATGCGCACCGCGCTCGGCGCGCAGGCCGCGCTCGGGCGGGTCGGCGAGGCGGAGGACATCGGTCCCGTGGTCGCGGCCGTCGCGTCGCCGGCGCTCGCGTGGGTGACCGGGCAGCGCCTCGAGGCGTCGGGCGGCACGCGCCTGTGACGTCCGGCGACGAGGACGCCCGCGCGCTGCCGCCCCGGCCGCGCGCGGGCGTCCTTGCCCGCCGGCCCGCCCGGGCGAAGACTGCGGGCGTGGATCGCGCCCAGCTCGCCGACTTCCTGCGCACCCGTCGCGAGGCGCTCCAGCCGGAGGACGTCGGGCTGCCGCGCGGCGCGCGCCGGCGCGCCCCGGGTCTGCGGCGCGAGGAGGTCGCGCTGCTGTGCGACATGTCCGTCGACTACTGGTCGCGCCTCGAGCAGGGGCGCGGACCGCAGCCGTCCGACCAGATGCTCACGGCCGTCGCCCGCGGGCTGCGCCTGACCCTCGCCGAGCGCGACCACCTGTTCCGCCTCGCCGGGCACCACGCGCCCGAGCGCGTCGGCCGCTCCGAGCACGTCGCGCCCGGGCTCATGCGCGTGCTCGACCGCCTGCACGACACCCCGGCCCAGGTCATGACGGACCTCGGCGAGACGCTCGTGCAGAACGCCGCCGCCGTCGCGCTGTTCGGCGACGCGTCGCGCCTGACGGGCCTCGACCGCGTCGCCGCGTACCGGTGGTTCACGCACCCGGCGTCCCGGCGGATCTACCCCGAGCGCGACCACGACCTGCGCGGACGCGTGTTCGTCGCCGAGCTGCGCACCGCCCTGGCCCGGCAGGGCGCCGGCTCGCGCGCCGAGCAGGCCGTCACCGCGCTGCTCGCGTCCGGCGAGGAGTTCGCGCGCGTGTGGGCGGACCACGAGGTCGGGCTCGTGCACGGGCCGACCAAGTGCTTCGTCCACCCCGAGGTCGGCGAGCTCACGCTCGAGTGCCAGAAGCTGCTCGACGCCGAGCAGTCCCAGGTGCTCCTCGTCCTCACCGCCGTCCCCGGCACCCCGGACGACGACAGGCTGCGCCTCCTCACGACGCTCGGCCGCCAGGCGCTCGACGCCTGACCCCGACACCGAGCGCATCCCGCCGCCGACCGCGGCACCCACACCGACTGCGGTGGATGCGTCACGAGTGCGGGTGTGGCAACAGGGGCGCTCGTGACGCATGTACCGCACTCGGGGTGGGGTGCGCAGGTTCGTCGGCGAAAGGGGTTGTGCCGACGTGGGTTCAGTGGTTCATTAGTCATGTAACGAACCACAGAACAGGAACGGAGGGACGCCGTGTTCGACGGCCGTGACCCCGTGTACCTGCAGATCGCCGACCAGATCCGCCAGGACGTCCTCTCGGGCGACCTCGCGGCCGAGGAGCAGGTCATGTCCACCACGCAGTACGCGACGACGTTCCGGATCAACCCGGCGACGGCCGCCAAGGCCTTCAACCAGCTCGTCGACGAGGGCGTCCTCTACAAGCGCCGGGGCGTCGGCATGTTCGTCGCCCCCGGCGCCCGTGAGCGACTCCTCGCCGAGAGCCGCGAGACGTTCTTCACCGACACCGTGGACCCGGTCGCCGACGCGGCCCGGGTGCTCGGCATCCCCGTCGAGGAGGTCGTGGCCCGCCTGCGCGAGCGCGCGGCCCACCTCGACGCCACCACCACCACGACCACCGACACGGAGGCCGCACGATGACCGCCACCAGCCCCGGCTACGGCGTCACGCTGCGCGGGGTCACCCAGCGCTTCGGGGACACGGTCGCGCTCGACGGCGTCGACCTGGAGATCCGCCCCGGCACCATCACCGGGCTGCTCGGCCGCAACGGCTCGGGCAAGACGACGCTCGGCGCGCTCGTCGCCGCGTTCCGCCGGCCGACGTCGGGCCAGGTGCTCGTCGACGGCGAGGACCCGTGGGAGAACGAGCGCACGGCGCCCGGCGTCTGCCTCGTCCGCGAGTCCGGCGACGTCCTCGACGAGGACAGCCTGCGCGACAACCTCGACTTCTTCGCGGGGGCGCGGCCCACGTTCGACCGCGGGTTCGCCGCCGAGCTCATGGACCTGTTCGAGCTCGACCCGCGGAGCAAGCCGAGCAAGCTCTCGCGCGGCAAGAAGTCGGCCTTCGGCATCACGGTCGGCCTGGCGAGCCGCGCGCCGCTGACCCTCCTCGACGAGGTGCACCTCGGCCTCGACGCCCCGAGCCGGTACGCGTTCTACGACACGCTGCTCGCCGACTACCTCGCGCACCCGCGCACGATCGTGCTGTCGAGCCACCTCATCGAGGAGATCGAGCGGCTGCTCGAGGACGTCGTCGTGCTCGACCACGGTCGTGTCCTGATCACCCAGGACGCCGACTCGCTGCGCGCGGAGGGCGTCTCCGTCACCGGCCCGCAGGACGCGGTCGACGCGTTCGTCGCCGGCCGCACCGTGCTCGGCACCCAGCGGCTCGGCCGCACCGCGCAGGTCACCGTGCGGGGCGTCCTCACCGACGCCGACGTCGCGCGGGCCCGCGCCACGGGCCTGGAGCTCGGACCCGTGCCGCTGCAGGACCTCTTCGTCCACCTGACCGACCCCCGCCGCCGCGACGGCGTCGTGACGGCCGACAGCGGGAGCGAGGTCGTCCCGTGAGCGCCACCACCGTCACCGCGCCCGCCGTCCGGCGTCGGTCGCCCCTCGCGCACGCCCTCGGCCGCCAGGTCTCCGTCGCCGTGTACCTCGCCTGCTGGTACTGGGCGATCGCCCTGGTCGTGCTGCTGGCCGCGACGCTCATCGTGTGGCGGGTCAACGGCAGCGTCGACGTCTCGATCGTCGCGTACGCGCGGCAGTCGGCCATCTGGTTCCCGTTCTCGCAGGCGATCCTGCTCGTCGCGGCGCTGCTGCGGGTGCACGTCGCGGCCGGCATGACGCGCCGCACGTTCGTCCGGGCGTCGTTGATCACGGCGGTGTCCACCGGCCTCGGCTACACGCTCGTGCTGAGCGGCCTGCTCCTGCTCGAGCGTGCGCTGCACTCCGCGGTCGGCTGGGACGCCGAGATCCTCGAGCAGGGCTTCGAGCTCACCGGGCGCGACTTCCCGGCCATGGTCGGCGAGCTCGCACCGGCGCTGGTCCTCGCGAACCTGTGCGGCCTGCTCGTCGGGGTGGTCTACCACCGCTACGGCGGCTGGTGGGGCACCGTCACCCTCCCGCTGACCGTCCTGCCGATCGTCGCCACGCTCGCCCTCGCCGGGGAGTGGTTCGGGTCCTTCCCGCTGGACGGGCTGCTCGGCGGCGCCGGCGACGCGCCGCTGCTCACGGGTGCGGTCCTCGCGCTGGTCACGGCCGTCGTCTACGTCGCGCTCGTCCGCTCGACACCCGTCCGCACGCCGCGCTGACCGCGGCCGCACGCCGACCGCACCCCGCGCCGGCCGCACCCCGCGTGGGCCGCACCTCGCACCGACCGGCCCGCGCCACCCCGCCCACGACACCGGAGGACCCGATGACCACCGCCACCGCCACCGCCGCCCGGCCCACGGCGCGGCCGACACCGCTGCGGCACGCGCTGCGGACGCAGCTGCGCCTGGTGGGGCCGTTCACCCGGTGGTTCCTCGCGATCGCCGTGGTCGGCGCGGCGGTGGCCACGGTCGTGCTGGCCGCGCTCCGGGTCGACGTGAGCACGACGGTCGCCGGCCTCGCCCGGCAGGGCAGCATCTGGGTCGTCTTCGCCCAGACGGTCGTCCTCGTGTCCGTGCACCTGCGGGTGCACGTCGCGGCGGGCATGACGCGGCGGGTCTTCGTCCGCGCGAGCGTGGTCACCGCCGTCGCCGTCGGGCTCGCGTACGGGCTCGGGTACACCGCGCTCGTGCTGCTCGAGGGCGTCCTGCACGACGCCCTCGGCTGGGGCACCGCCGTCACCGACGCGTTCCTGCCCGGGCCGCACGACTCCGCCCTCGCGCTGCTCGCCGAGTACGCGCCCGTCCACGTCGTCGCGGCCGTCACCGGCCTGCTCGTCGGGTCGGCGTACCAGCGCCTCGGCGGCCGCTGGGGCACCGTCGCCCTGCCGCTGACGTTCCTGCCGTTCGCGGCCGCCCTGTCGCTCTCCGCGACGCAGGTCGGCCCGGTCGCCCTCGCCGAGCCGCTCACCCGCGGTGCCGCCACCGCCGTGCACGTCCTCGGCGCCCTGGTCCTCACGGCCGTCGCGGCCGCCGCGCACGCGGCGGTCACCCGCTCGCTGCCGCTGCGCACCACCGGCTGAGCGGGCTCGCACCCGGCAGTCCTCGCGCGCCCGTCCCCGTCCGCCGTCCGTTCCGCACGCCCCGCACCCCGTCCCCACGGGACCGGCCCGACGCCGGCCCCGCGGCACCCCGCACCCTCGCACCGCCCGCCCCGCACCCCACCCACACACCGGAGGGCACCATGAGCACCCCCGTCATCCAGGCGGACCACCTGCGCAAGACGTACGGCAGCACCGTCGCCGTCGCCGACGTCAGCCTCACCGTCCAGCGCGGCGAGATCTACGGCGTCCTCGGCCGCAACGGCGCCGGCAAGACCACGACCGTCGAGATGATCGCCGGCCTGCGCCGGCCCGACGCGGGCACCGTCCGCGTCCTCGGCCTCGACCCCACCCGCGACGCCGCCGCGCTGCACGAGCGCGTCGGCCTCCAGCTGCAGGAGAGCGCGCTGCCCGACCGGCTCCGCGTGCGGGAGGCGCTCGACCTGTACGCGTCGTTCTACGCCGACCCGGCCGACCCGGCGGACCTGCTCGGCCTGCTGGGCATGACGGCCAAGGCGGGCACGGCGTTCAAGGACCTGTCCGGCGGGCAGAAGCAGCGCCTGTCGGTCGCGCTCGCGCTCGTCGGCCGGCCGCAGCTGGCGATCCTCGACGAGCTCACCACCGGCCTCGACCCGCACGCGCGGCGCGAGACGTGGGCCGTCGTCGAGGCGATCCGCGACTCCGGCGTGACGATCGTGCTGGTCACGCACCTCATGGAGGAGGCGGAGCGGCTCTGCGACCGCATCGCCCTCATCGCGTCCGGCCGCGTCAGCGCGGTCGGCACCCCCGACGAGATCGTCGCGCTGGCGCACGGCGAGCAGGTGCTGCGGGTGCGGCCCGACGGCCGCGTGGCCGACGACGTCCTGCTCGGCGCGCTCGCGGGCGTGCCGGGCGTGCGGGACGCGTCCGTCGCCGACCGCACGCTCGTCGTCCGCGGCGGCGGGACGCTCGTGCAGGACGTGCTGGTCGCCCTCGACCGGCACGGCGTGCGCACGTCCGACGTCCGCCTCGACCGAGCCTCGCTCGAGGACGCGTTCGTCTCCCTCACCGGCGACGGGTCCGACACCCCCGCCGACGCCCGTGCCACCGTCCCCGCGTCCACCTCGGAGGTGTGACATGACCACCACGACCCCCACCCGGCCGGCCCCCCGCGGTCCTGCCGTCCTGGCCCGCATGACCGCCGTCGAGGCGAGGCTCCTCGTGCGCGACCCGTCCGTGCTGTTCTTCGCGCTGGTCTTCCCGGTGCTGCTGCTCACGGTCCTCGGGCTGGTGATGCCGTGGGCGGACGAGCCGTACGACGCCGAGGACCCGCTGCTGTCGCAGATCACGGCGATCACCGGGTACACCTCGATCGTCCTGAGCCTCGCGGTGGCGACGGTCGCGCTGTCCACCTACCCCTCGACGATCGCCGCCTACCGCCAGCGCGGCGTGCTGCGCCGTCTCTCGACCACCCCGGTCGGCCCGGCCCGCCTGCTGACGGCGCAGGTCCTGGTGAACCTCGGCGTCCTCGTCGTCGCGGCCGCGCTCGCGGTGACCTCGGGCGTGCTCGTGCTCGACATCTCCCTGCCGGAGAACCCGCTGCTCGTGGTCGCGGTCTTCGCCCTGGCCGTGCTCGCGACCTTCGGTCTCGGCTCGGTCGTCGCGGCGCTCGCCCCGACGGCGGCAGCGGCCAACGGCTGGGGCATGCTCCTGTACTTCGTGTCCCTCTTCTTCGCGGGCGTCTGGCTGCCGATGCCGACGATGCCGCAGGTCGTGCAGGACATCGCGCAGTACACCCCGCTCGGCGCGGCGTCCCAGGCGATGACCGCGGCCTGGGCCGGGCAGCCGTTCCCGACCACGCAGGTCGTCGTCATGGTGGCCTGGGCGCTCGTCGCGACGCCCGTCGCCGCGAAGCTGTTCCGCTGGTCCTGACCCCTCCCCGCCGCCGGCTTCGCCGTCGGCACCCCGACCGGCGCGGGCCGGGCCGCACGACGCCGTCGGAGGGACGGCGCCGGACGGCCCGGCCCGTCGTCGTGCGGGTGGGCGCGCTCCCACCAGTTCGTCCCGCGAATCGTTTAGCGACCTAGCCGCCCGTGCCGCACCTCACGAGAGTGAGCCGCGTCCAGACCGCCGGACCCGGGTGCACCGAGGCGCCCGCCCCGACGGTCCGTTCCTTCGTGCACCGCACCGGCCCGCGCACCCGCGCGCGCCGGGACACCGGGGACCCCGCACCGACGCGCGCGCCCCGGACGCCGAGAAAGGTACGGAAACGATGTCCTCATCCACCCGACGGCGTGCCGTCAGAGCGGCCTGGGCCGTCCTGACCGCCACGTCGCTCGTGGGCATCGCGGGCGCCCAGTCCGCGATCGCCCTGTCGGGCACGGCCGCGCCGGCCGCCCCCGTCGCCGCGGCCGCCGCGCCGGCCGACTCCGAGTACGCGCAGCGCTTCCTCGAGCAGTACGAGAAGATCAAGGACCCGGCCAACGGGTACTTCAGCCCGCAGGGCATCCCGTACCACGCGGTCGAGACCCTCATGGTCGAGGCGCCGGACCACGGTCACATGACGACGTCCGAGGCCTACAGCTACTGGCTGTGGCTCGAGGCGCTGTACGGCCAGCACACGGGTGAGTGGGCCCCGCTGAACGAGGCGTGGGACACCATGGAGAGGTACATGATCCCGCAGTCGGCCGACCAGCCGACCACCTCGTTCTACGACCCCAGCAAGCCCGCGACCTACGCCGCGGAGTACAACCACCCGAGCCAGTACCCGTCGCAGCTGAACACGAGCGGCACCGTCGGCGTCGACCCGATCGCGAACGAGCTGAAGTCGACCTACGGCACGTCGGACATCTACCAGATGCACTGGCTCGCGGACGTCGACAACGTCTACGGCTTCGGCAACGCGCCCGGCGCCGGCTGCCAGCTCGGCCCGTCGCACGAGGGCGTCTCGCTCATCAACACGTTCCAGCGCGGCCCGCAGGAGTCGGTCTGGGAGACCATCCCGCAGCCCACCTGCGACGACTTCACGTTCGGCGGCCGGAACGGCTTCCTCGACATCTTCACCGGCGACGCGCAGTACGCGAAGCAGTGGAAGTACACGTCGGCGTCCGACGCCGACGCGCGCGCCGTCGAGGCCGTCTACTGGGCCAACAAGTGGGCGACCGAGCAGGGCAAGGCGGCGCAGGTCGCCGGGACGGTCGCGAAGGCCGCCAAGCTCGGTGACTACCTGCGCTACACGCTGTTCGACAAGTACTTCAAGCAGATCGGCTGCACCTCGCCGTCGTGCCCCGCCGGCTCCGGCCGGACGAGCGCGCACTACCTGCTGTCCTGGTACATGGCGTGGGGCGGCGCGCAGGACGCGTCGGCCGGCTGGGCGTGGCGCATCAGCTCCTCGCACGCGCACTTCGGCTACCAGAACCCGTTCGCGGCGTGGGCGCTGTCCAACGACCCGAAGCTGACCCCCCGGTCGCCCACGGCGAAGGACGACTGGACCAAGGCGATGGACCGCCAGCTCGAGTTCTACACCTGGCTGCAGTCGTCCAACGGCCCGATCGCCGGCGGTGCCACGAACAGCTGGGACGGTGCCTACGCGCAGCCCCCGGCCGGCACCCCGACGTTCTACGGCATGGGCTACACCGAGGCGCCCGTCTACCACGACCCGCCGTCGAACCAGTGGTTCGGCATGCAGGCCTGGGGCGTGCAGCGCGTCGCCGAGCTGTACTACGAGACGGGCAACGCCAAGGCCAAGCGGGTCCTGGACAAGTGGGTCCCGTGGGTCGTCGCGAACATCAAGGTCGACGGCTCCGACTGGTCCGTCCCGAGCGAGCTCACGTGGTCGGGCAAGCCCGACACGTGGAACGCGGCGAACCCCGGTGCGAACGCCGGTCTCACCGTCACGCTGAAGAGCTCCGGCCAGGACGTCGGCGTCGCCGGCGACACCGCCCGCGCGCTCCTCTTCTACGCCGCCCGCTCGGGCGACACCGCCTCGCGCGACAAGGCCAAGGCGCTCCTCGACGCGATCTGGGAGCACAACCAGGACGCCCTCGGCGTCGCGGCGCCCGAGACGCGCGGGGACTACCAGCGCTTCGACGACACCTACGTGGCCGGCGGCAACGGCGTGTACGTGCCGTCGTCGTTCTCGGGCACCATGCCCAACGGCGACGTCATCAAGCCGGGCGTCTCCTTCCTCGACATCCGGTCCTTCTACAAGCAGGACCCGCAGTGGTCGAAGGTCGAGACCGCGCTGCGCACGGGCGTGAACCCCACGTTCACGTACCACCGCTTCTGGTCGCAGACGGCCATCGCCGGCGCGCTCTCCGACTACGCGCGCCTGTTCGAGGGCGGCACGACGCCGACCCCGACGCCCACGCCCACGGTGACGCCGACCCCGACGGTCACCCCCACGCCGACGGTGACGCCGACCCCCACGGTCACGCCGACCCCGACGCAGAACCCGGCCGGGACCTGCGCGGTCCGCTACACCAGCAACGGCTGGAACACGGGCTTCACGGCCTCGGTGCGGATCACCAACACCGGCACGTCGGCCCTCAGCGGGTGGACGCTCCGGTTCGACCACCAGGGCGGGCAGCGCGTGCAGCAGGGCTGGAGCGCCCAGTGGGCGCAGTCCGGCCAGACCGTGACGGCCACGAACGCGGCCTGGAACGGCACGCTCGCGCCAGGTGCCTCGGTCGAGGTCGGGTACAACGGCTCGCACACCGGCCAGAACCCGCGGCCGGCGGCGTTCACGCTGAACGGCGCCACGTGCACGGCGTCCTGACGCACGACCGCTGACGCACGACCGCTGACGCACGACCGACGGACCCCGCCACGACCCCATGCGTGGCGGTGAGGGGCCGGTCCCGGTGACCCGGGACCGGCCCTTCGTCGTGCGCGGCGGCCGGCCCGGCGCCGCGGTGGGGTAGGGCTGACCCCACCCCGCCGACGTGGGCGGGCACGGCTGTGCCGGCCCCGGGCCGGGGCCTACGTTCGACGTCATGACCGAGTCACCCGCACCGCCCGCGACGGCGACCACGCCGGGGGGCCCCGCGTGGGCCCCGGGCCACGGCCCGGCGCCGGCCGCCGCGCCCGCCGGCCCGACCGCCCGCCCTGCCGGCCGCACCGACGTCGTGCCGCTGCTCGACGACGTCCGGCTCGTCGCCCCGGCGCTGACCGGCGGGCGGGCGCTGGCCCTCGCGCCGGTCTCGGCCGCGACGTGGCGGGCCGTCGGCCAGCTCGTCGTCGCCGCCCTCTGGACGCTCGCGGTCGCGATCGTGCTGGCCACCGGCGCGGGCGTCGGGGTGTCGCTCGTCGTGCTCCTCGTCGGCCTGCCCGTCCTCGTGCTCACCCTCGTGCTGGCGCGGGCGTACGGCCGCGCCGAGCGCGCCCGCCTCGGCGCGCAGCTCGGTGCCGTCGTGCCCGACCCCGCGGCACCCGTGCGCCGCCCCGGGTTCCGCGGCTGGTGGCTGCGGACCGTCGACGGCCGCGCGTGGGCGGCCGTCGCCCACGCGCTCGTCGCCGCGGCGCTCACCTGGACCGCGGTGGCGGTCGTCGCCGGCCTGGGTGCCGTCGGGCTCGTGGCCGGGGTGCAGCTCGTCGTCCCCGCCGCCCGCGCCGCGCTCCAGATCGACCCGTGGGGGTGGGCGGTCGTCGTGCTGCCGGTCGGGCTGTGGGGTGCCGCGCTCGTCGCGCAGACGGCCACGCTGCTGCAGCTGCGGATGAGCCGCGCGCTGCTCGGCGGCCGCACCCGCGCGGAGGCCGAGCAGGCCGCCCGGGCGGCGGAGGAGCGTGCGGAGGTCGCCGAGGTCCGCGCCGTCCGGCTGCGGGAGACGCGGACGGCCGCCGTCGAGGCCGCCGACGCCGAGCGCCGCCGCATCGAGCGCGACCTGCACGACGGCGCGCAGCAGCGGCTGGTGGCGCTCGGCGTGGAGCTCGGCGTCGCCCGCCGCGCCGTCGCCGGGGACCCCGAGGCCGCGGCGCGGGCGCTGGACACGGCGCACGCCGAGGTCAAGGAGGTCCTCGCCGAGCTGCGGGACCTCGTGCGCGGCGTGCACCCGGCCGTCCTCACCGACCGCGGGCTCGACGCGGCGCTGTCGGCGCTGGCGGCCCGCAGCCCCGTGCCGGTCCGCGTCGACGCCGCCGGGCTCGGCCACGGCGCCCCGGCGAGCTCGTCCGCGCAGGCCGCGGCGTACTTCGTGGTCGCGGAGGCGCTGACGAACGTCGCCAAGCACGCCGGTGCCGCGTCCGCCGCGGTGCGGGCGGACGTCGTCGGCGCCGGGGCCGGTGCCCGCCTGCGGGTGCGCGTCAGCGACGACGGCCGCGGCGGTGCCCGCGCGACGCCGGGGAGCGGGCTCGACGGCCTGCGCCGGCGCGTCGAGGCCCTCGACGGCTCCTTCGACCTGGTCAGCCCCGCCGGGGCCGGCACCGTGCTCACCGTGGAGGTGCCGTGCGCATCGTGATCGCCGAGGACTCCGTCCTCCTGCTCGAGGGGCTCACGCGCCTGCTCGTCGCCGAGGGCCACCAGGTCACCGGCCACCGCACCGCCGACGGGCTCGTCGCCGCCCTCGGCGACCCGGACGCGGACCTGCCCGACGTCGTCGTCACGGACGTCCGCATGCCGCCCACGCACACCGACGAGGGCCTGCGCGCCGCCGTGCACCTGCGCGGCCTGCACCCGCGGCTGCCGGTGCTCGTGCTCTCGCAGTACGTCGAGCAGCGGTACGCGCGCGAGCTGTTCGCCGCCGACGCCCGCGGCCTCGGCTACGTGCTCAAGGACCGCGTCGCCGACGTGGACGACTTCCTCGCCGCGCTGGCCCGCGTCGCCGCCGGCGGCACCGTGGTCGACCCCGAGGTCGTCGCCCAGGTGCTGGCCCGCAGCACCCGCTCCGCGCTCGACACCCTGACGCCACGCGAGCGCGAGGTCATGGCGCTCATGGCGGAGGGGCGGTCCAACTCCGCCATCGCCGACCGCCTCGTCGTCGGCCTGCCCGCGGTGGAGAAGCACGTGACGTCCATCCTCACCAAGCTCGACCTGCCGCCCGACTCCGACGACCACCGCCGCGTCCTCGCGGTGCTGCGGTGGCTCGAGGACGGCCCGACGAACGGAACCTCCCGATGAGCGCACCGCACGACCCCACCGGCCCGGGCGTGCCGGCCCCGGACGCCGCCACGCAGCCGCTGCCGTCCGCCGGTCCCGCGACCCTGCCGCTCCCGTCCGCGGGCGGCGACGCACCCGCCGACGCGCAGGCCCACGCCTGTCCCGCGGCCGGGGCCACCGCCGGGCCCTCCGCCGGGCGCACGGGAGGAGCGACGCCGCCGCCCGACGCGCCGGCCCCCGCGACCGCCGGCGTCGCACCGCCTGCCCCCCGACGCTCGACGGCCGGCCGCGTGCTCACCGTGGTGGGTGCCGTCCTGGGCGGCCTCGTCGTGGTGCAGCTCGCCGCGACGCTGGTGGCCGAGGCGTCCGCGCGCACCACGACGGCCGTGCAGACCTACGCAGCGGCGCCGGTCGTCGAGCTGGTCACGGACGGCGCGGTCGACGTCCGCGTGACGCCCGACGGCGACGTGCGCGTCGAGCGCACCGCGCGCACCGCGTGGCAGGACCCCGACCACGTCGTCGACGAGGCCGCCGACCGCCTCGTCGTGACCCACCGCTGCGGCTGGCGCTGGGTCGGGGTCTGCAGCACCTCGCTGGCCGTGGAGCTGCCCGCGGGCACCGACGTGGTCGTCCGCTCGAGCGACGGCGACGTGCGCGCCGAGGGCGCGGTCGGGTCGGCCACGCTGCGGACGTCGTCCGGTGCGGTCCAGGTGGTCGGCGCGCGCGGCGACGTCGTCGCGCGCACGTCCGACGGGGACGTCGCCGTGCAGGACGCGGGCGGCGCCGTCGAGGCGCGGTCGTCCTCCGGCCACGTCGACGTCGCGGACGCCGACGGCCGGGTTGTGGCGGTCACGAGCGACGGCGACGTGCGGGTGCGGCGCGCGGGCGACGAGGTCGAGGCCGTCTCGTCGTCGGGCCACGTGGAGGTCGACGGTGTGCAAGGCACGGCCGTCGCGCGCACGTCGGACGGCGACGTCCTGGTCGCGGACGTGGCGGGCGACGTGACGGCCCGGACCTCGAGCGGACGCGCCACGGTGCACGGCACGGGCGAGCCCGTCGCCCTCGAGATCTCCACGTCGTCCGGCCGCCAGACCGTCGACGCCCCGACGGACCCGTCCGCCGGCCGCCGCGTGACCGTGGTCTCGAGCGACGGCGACGTCGCCTACCTGGGCCCGCGCGACTGACGCGGGGGCCCGTGCCGGGGACGACGCAGCCCGGGGACGACGCAGCCCAGGAACGACGAAGCCCACGAACGACGAAGCCCCCGGTCGGCATCTGCCGACCGGGGGCTTCCTCGTACTGTCGGGGTGGCGGGATTCGAACCCACGACCTCTTCGTCCCGAACGAAGCGCGCTACCAAGCTGCGCCACACCCCGTGGAGCCCCATGAGAATAGCGGACGATCAGCCGTGCGACGAAACCGGCTGGTCAGCGGGCTGGGCAGCGGCTCACGCGCGGTGCGTCACGCCGGGACGAGCGTGAGCAGCGTCGCCTCCGGCCGGCATGCGAACCGCACCGGCGCGTACGGCGACGTGCCGAGGCCCGCCGACACGTGCAGCCACGACGACCCCGCGCCGCCCGGCCGGTCGGGGCGCGCGCCCGGCCACCCGTGCAGGCCCTTGGCGCGGCGCCGGTCGAGGTCGCAGTTGGTGGTCAGCGCGCCGTAGAACGGCACCGCGAGCTGGCCGCCGTGCGTGTGGCCCGCGATCGTGAGGTCCACGCCGTCGGCGTGCATGGCGTCGAGGACCCGCCGGTACGGGGCGTGCGTGACGCCGACGTGCAGGTCGACCGCGGGGGCGTCGCGCCGGTCGCTGCGCGCGCGGACGTCGTCGGCGCCGCCGGCCGCGGGGAAGCGGTCCTGGTCGAGGTGCGCGTCGTCCGTGCCGACGAGCGAGAGCCGGCGGCCGTCGACCTCGAGGACGTCCCGCCGGTTGGACAGGTCCGTCCAGCCGGCCGACGTCAGCCGCGCGACGAGCTCGCGCCACGGCAGCTCGACCGGCGGGTGCGCGGGCTTCTTCCGGGCGTCGGGCAGCAGGTACCGCACCGGGTTCTTGGGCCCGGGCGCGAGGTAGTCGTTCGAGCCGAGCACGAACGCGCCCGGCAGCGCGAGCAGCGGCTCGAGCGCGTCGAGGAGCGCCGGCATCGCGTCGAGGTGCGCCCAGTTGTCGCCCGTGTCGACGACGAGGTGCGGGTCGAGCGTCGCGAGCTCGCGCACCCAGTCGACCTTGCGGCGCTGACCGGGCGTGAGGTGTAGGTCGGACACGTGCAGGACCCGCAGCGGCGCCTGCCCCGCGGGCAGCACCGGGACGGTGACCTCGCGCAGCGTGTACCAGCGCGCCTCGACGAGCGACCACGCGACGCCGGCCACGCCGGCGAGCGCGAGCCCGCCGACGGTGCGCAGCACGGGGTGGGCGGTGGGGGAGCCGCTCACCCCGTCAGCCGTTGCCGCGGCCGTTGTTGCCCTGGCCGCCCTGCCCGCGCCCCTGCCCGTCCCCGGGACCGCCGCCCTGGCCGCCGCCCGGGAACCCGGGCTGGACCTGGCTGGGGTCGGGCGCGGGCGGCTGGCCGTTGGACAGCCGCAGCGTGACGGTCGCGCCGCGCGACGCCGAGCCCGAGGGCGACTGCTCCGCGACGGCGCCGGCCGGCACCGAGGACGCCACCTGCTCGTTCGACACCGACACCCGGAACCCGGCGCGCTGCAGGCGGTCCCGCGCGTCCTGCTCGCTGAGCCCCACCACCGACGGCACGTTGCCGCGCTCGCCGAACAGCTGGCGGTCGTTGGGCGACACGAAGCCGGGCACCTGCGCGCCGTCGAGTGTGCGGTCCATGTACCGCTTCCACGTCGGGGCGGCGATCGACGAGCCGTACGGCCCGCTGGTGTACCGCTTGCCGTTGATGGTGTGCCCGCCCATGGAGCGGAAGTTCTCGCTGAAGCCGACCCACACGGCCGTGGCGCGCAGCGGGTTGTAGCCGACGAACCAGTTGTTCTCGTTGTTCGACGTCGTGCCGGTCTTGCCGGCGGCGGTGTACGACGGCGCGCCGACCGACCGCGCGGTACCCGTCCAGACGTTGCTCAGCGCGTAGTTCATCGCGGCGGCGATCTGCGGCTCGACCGCGCCGGGCCGGCAGTCGGCGGACGGGACGGGCAGCTCCTCGCCGGCCGTGTTGACGACCGAGGTGATCGCGATCGGCTTGCAGTACGTGCCGTTCGCGGCGAAGGCGGCGTACGCGGCGGCCATCTGCAGCGGCGACGTCGACTCGGAGCCGAGGACGTTGGCCGGCGTCGCGGTGAACGGCGCGTTGCCCGGCGTGCCCCAGCGCGTCGTGGAGCTCGGGTCGCCGGCCTGCGTGACGCCGAGGTCGGCCGCGCCCTGCATGATGTCGCAGAGGTTGAGCTCCTTGGCCATGGCGACGTACGCCGAGTTCACGGAGTTGCGGGTCGCGTCGACGACGGACTGCTGGATCGCCTTGCCGCCCTCGGAGTTGCGGAACTCGTACGGCCCGACGAGGTTGATGCAGCTGTCGAACTCCCGCTGGTCGTACTTCAGGCGGGTGCCGTTGACCGTCTCCTGCAGCGCGTGCCCCTTGCGCAGCCACTCGAGCAGCGTGAACACCTTGAACGTCGACCCGGGCGCGAAGCCCTGCGAGCCGCCGTACTCGAACGACGTGTTGTAGTTGACGGCCGTCTCCTGCGAGGGCCGGTCCTTGAGGTTCGAGTAGATGCGGTTCTGCGCCATCGCGGTGATCTTGCCCGTGCCCGGCTCGACCGTGACGATCGACGACGCGACGCCCGACCCGTCCTCGACGGGGACGCCCGCCTTGACCTCCTGGTCGGCGATCGTCTGCTCGCCCGGCAGGAGCGTCGTCGTGATCTTCAGGCCGCCGCGGTAGAGCGTGTTGCTGCGGTCGCGAGCGGTCTCGCCGAACGCCGGGTCGTTGATGATCACCTTGGTGACGTAGTCGCAGAAGAAGCCCGAGCCGGGCACGACGTCGCCGGCGGCCATGCAGCCCTGCTTGAGCGGCTGCGGCCGCAGCGTGTCCTGGATGGGCGTCGCGACGCCGGCCGCGCGCTCCTCCTCGGTGATGTACTTCTCGCGCGCCATGTCGTTGAGCACCTGGTCGCGGCGCTTCTGGGACTTCGTGTACCGGGCGGCGCGCTCCTCCTCGGTCTGCTCGGGCGGGCCGACCGGGTCGAGCGCCGACGGGCTCTGCGTGATGCCGGCGATCGTCGCCGCCTCGAGGTAGGTGAGCTCCGCCGCCGACTTGCTGAAGTAGTACTGCGAGGCCGACTCGACGCCGTACACCGACGCACCGAAGGGCGCGATGTTGAGGTAGGCCTCGAGGATCTGCTCCTTGCTCATCGTCTTCTCGAGCGTGATCGCGATCTTCGCCTCGCGGAGCTTGCGGGCGACGCCCTCGGCGCCGTCGCTCTCGCGCGCGGCGTCGATGAGCGCCGCGCGCTCCTCGGGGGACTGCGCCTGCTCGGCGGCGTCGATGAAGACGTTCTTGACGTACTGCTGCGTCAGCGTGGACGCGCCCTGCGTGTCGCCCATCGCGGTCGCGATCGCGGCGCGCGCCATGCTGGCGACGTCGACGCCGGAGTGCTCGTAGAACCGCCGGTCCTCGACGGCGACGACGGCCTGCTGCATGATCGGCGCGATCGCGGCGAGCGGCACGACCACGCGGTTCTGCTGGTAGAACGTCGCGAGCAGCGTGCCGTCGGCGGCGAGGATCTCGGACTTCTCCGGCAGCGGCTGGGGGTCCAGCTCGCTGGGCAGCTCCTCGAACGCCGTCACGGACATGTCGGTGGCGCCGTTGGCCGCGGCCACGGCGGGCAGCAGCATGCCGGCGGCCAGCACGCCGCCGATGACGGCGACGAGCAGGAAGGAGACGAGCAGCGCCAGCGCCTGCACGGCGCTGACCTTGCGTCCGCGGGCGCGGGCAGGGGTCGGCATGCCTGTCAGGGTACCGGCGCCCCCTGACGGTGCCCCAGGGGCGTCCGCGGACCGCCGCCGGTCCTCCACGGGACCTGCACACGCGCTCCGCCGGGTGGCGGAAACCCGTGGACGGGTCTATCCGCGCGCGTGGCGGAGCCGCTAGCGTCCGCGGTGCGATCGGCAGGGACGGAGGTCACAGGTGACGGTGCTCGAGGTGGACGGTCACTGGACCGCACGGGCGGCGTGCGGGTCGGGCAAGCTCGCGCCCGACGCGCTCTTCGTCGAGGGATCGGCGCAGCGGGACGCGCGGGCGGTGTGCCAGGGCTGCCCCGTGCGCCTGGACTGCCTCGCGGACGCGCTCGACAGCCGGGCGGACTTCGGCGTGTGGGGCGGCATGACGGAGCGGGAGCGGCGGGCGCTGCTGCGCCGGCGGCCCGACGTGGTGTCGTGGCGGGACGAGCTCGTCGGGTCGGACCTCGCGCAGGGGATCCTGACGGCGCGGGTGTGAGCGCTCCCACCGGGCGGTGCTCCCGCGACCGTGTGCGCACCGGACGCCGCCACCGGGAGGGACCCCGCCACTAGGGTGGGGCCATGGCCACCCAGTGGGAGTACGCGACCGTTCCGCTCATCATCCACGCCACCAAGGCGATCCTCGACCAGTGGGGCGCCGACGGCTGGGAGCTCGTGACGGTCATCCAGGGCCCCGACGCGGGCCTCGTCGCCTACCTCAAGCGCCCCAAGCCGTGAGCGGTGCGGCGCGGGTGGGCGCCCGCCTCGCGGAGCTGGGGCTGACCCTGCCCGCGGTCGCGGCGCCCCTCGCGGCGTACGTGCCGGCGGTGCGCGACGGCGGCCACGTGTGGACGTCCGGGCAGCTGCCGTTCGTCGCGGGCGCCCTGCCCGCGACCGGCAAGGTCGGCGGGGACGTCACCCCGGAGGACGCCGCCGACCTGGCGCGCGTCGCCGCCCTCAACGCCCTCGCGGCCGTGGGCGACCTGCTCGCGCGGGAGGACGGCACGGACCCCGTGACCGCGCTCGACCGGGTCCGGCGCGTGGTCAAGGTCGTCGGCTTCGTCGCGAGCGACCCCGGCTTCGGCGGGCAGCCCGCCGTCGTCAACGGCGCCAGCCTGCTGCTGCACGACCTGCTCGGCGACGCCGGCGTGCACGCACGTTCCGCCGTGGGCGTCACGGTCCTGCCGATGGACTCGCCGGTCGAGGTCGAGCTGGTCGTCGCGGTCGACTGACCCGCGCGTCGCCGTCGACCGACCCGCGCGCCCGGTCCCGGGCCCGGCCCCAGGGGCGCGCCCGCGGGCCCACGCGGCCGGCGGGGGCCCGCGCGCCGCGGGGGCGCCGCGGCAGGCCGGGGTCGGTTTAA
>NZ_JBHUZW010000036.1:0-33036 GCF_042667215.1 Cellulomonas sp. NPDC057328
CGCCGGGAGCCCGTGGGGTCACTCGGTCGCGCCCTCGGTGGCCGCGTCGCCCGCGGTCCACTCCCAGAAGCCGTAGAAGATGGTCGGCGCGATGCCCAGCTTCTGGACGTTGCCGATCTTCTCCGGGTTGTACGCGGTGATGCCCGGGTGCTGGTAGATCGTCACGCCGAAGGCGTCGTCCACCAGGTGCTTCTCGACCTCGCCCAGGATGCGCTCCTGCTCGGCCGGGTCGGTCTCGACCTGGAGCTCGTCGAACAGCGCGTCGACCTCCGGGTTCGAGTAGCCGTAGTAGTTGTTCGTCGCGCCGGTGCGGAAGTTCGCGTCCGGCTCGGTGACGGCGGTCGAGGTCGACTGCCAGCCGAAGAGCGCCGCGTCGTAGAACGACGTCGCGTTCGACAGGTCCGTGCCCCAGTCGGTCTGCACGGTGTAGGCGACCACGTCGAAGCCGGCCTCGGCGGCCGACGCCTTCATGAGCTCGAACGTGTTCGAGCGACGCGTGTTGTTCGGGTCGAACAGCAGGCGGACCTGGACCGGCGTCGTGACGCCCGCCTCGGCGAGCAGCGCCTGCGCGCCGGCGATGTCGACGTCGGCGTACTCGGTGCCCTGGCCGCTGGCCTCGGCGACCGCGTCGTACATCGGCGAGCCGGGGACCTGCGTGAAGGAGTTGCGGACCTCGGCGTCGGGGTTCAGCGGCGTGATGAGGTTCTCGACGATCTGCTCGCGCGGGATCGTCTTGAGGAACGCCTGGCGGACCTTGCGGGCCTTCTCGGCGTCGCCGCCGTAGGTCGCGGGGTCGAACGGACCGCCGTTGCCCTGCTGCATGTCGACGTGCTCGTACGTGCCCTCGACGTTCGTCTCGACCTCGAGGCCGTCGATGGCCTCGAGCGCCGTCAGGACGTCGGCCGTCGACTGCGGGCTGATGAGGTCGACCTCACCGTTCTGCAGCGCCTGGACCTGGCCCATCGGGTCGCCGTTGTAGCGGACCGTGACCTGGTCGAAGACGGCGGGGCGGTCGCCCTCGTAGTTCTCGTTGGCCGAGAGCGTGAGGTACTGCTCCTCGACGAAGTCCGAGATGACGTACGGGCCGGACGTGACCAGCAGGTCCTCGTCCTCGGGCAGGGACGCGAAGTTCCAGTCCTCGCTCCAGACCTTGGCGATCTTGGAGAGGTCCTCGGGCTTGTTCTCGGTGATGGCCGAGACGAGGGCCTCGGTGGCCTCCGCCGGGTCCTCGATGCCGAGGGCGCGCTGCGCGACGATGTGCGCGGGGAGGTTGTTGTCGATCGACGTCTCCCAGTCCGCGAACGGCTTGGAGTACACCATCGTGATGGTGTCGCCCTCGATGGTCGGCGTCTCCTCGATGAGCGCGACCGACGGGCTCGCGGCGTCGAAGTACACGCCGGCGTCGACCGCCTCCTGGTTGGTGACGTTGCCCTCCTCGTCGAGCTCGGGCTCGACGTTGTTGAACTTGCCGCTCTGGGCAGCCCACTCGAGGAGGAGGTCGGCGGGGCCGGCGTCGACGCCGTCGGACCACTTCGCCGTGTCCGCGTACGTGTACTCGACGGTCAGCGGGTCGTCCGAGACCTTCTCCATCGTCCCGAAGGACTCGTCCGGGACGAGCTCGAGGTCGATGTCGTAGTCCACGAACCGCGAGTTGGCCATGTACGTGATGATGTTGTTGGCCGTCGCGTTGCCCGTGATGCTCTCGCCGTTGAAGGAGTAGAACGGCTGGTTCCAGGCGATGTTGACCGCGGTGCTGGAGTTGATCCCCGCGTTGTCGCCGTCGCCGCCCTCGCTACCGCCGTCCGAGCCGGAGCAGGCGGCGAGCGCGAGGACGCTGACCGACGCGACCGACGCGAGGACAGCCTTGCGTGTGATCCTCAATGTTCCTCCTGTGACGTGGAGGGCGCGGCCGCGGCGGTCCGCGCACGAGGCGCGGGGTGCCCGCGGAGCCATACTCGCCCGCCGGGAATTGCGCCAACGCTAGCCCCGGCCGAACGGACATATCGGGCACGGACGAGTGACCAGATCGATCGTTACCTGATTGATACTGGTGAGTACCGTCCAGCATACGAGACGTCCCCGGGGGAAACGCGCGTGAAACATGCGTGACACGCACCACCCCCGCGCGGGCGACGCGGTCACCCGGACGGCGGCAGCGCCCGGCGGGCGTCAGACGTTGAAGCGGAACTCCACGACGTCGCCGTCCGCCATCACGTAGTCCTTGCCCTCGATGCGCGCCTTGCCGGCGGCACGGGCCGCGGCCACCGAGCCCGTCTCGACGAGGTCGTCGAACGAGACGACCTCCGCCTTGATGAAGCCCTTCTGGAAGTCGGTGTGGATGACGCCCGCCGCCTGCGGCGCGGTCCAGCCGCGCCGGATGGTCCAGGCGCGCGACTCCTTGGGGCCGGCCGTGAGGTAGGTCTGCAGGCCGAGGGTGTGGAAGCCGACGCGCGCGAGCTGGTCGAGGCCCGCCTCCTCCTGCCCGTTGTCCGCGAGCATCTCGCGCGCCTCGTCGGGCTCGAGCTCGACGAGCTCCGACTCGAACTTCGCGTCGAGGAACACCGCGTCCGCGGGGGCGACGTGCGCGCGCAGGTCGTCCTGCATCGCCGTGTCGGCCAGGCCGTCGTCGTCGGTGTTGAAGACGTAGATGAACGGCTTCGTCGTCATGAGCTGGAACGACGCGAGGTCGGCGACGTCGACGCCCGCCGCGGCCGCGCCCTGGAAGAGGGTGGTGCCCTGCTCGAGGACGGCGAGCGCCTTCTGCGCCGCGGCGAGCTCGGCGGCGTCCGCCTTCTTCGCGCGCACCTCCTTCTCGAGGCGCGGCACGGCCTTCTCGAGCGTCTGCAGGTCCGCGAGCACGAGCTCGGTGTGGATCGTCTCGATGTCGTCCTTCGGCGAGACGCGGCCGTCGACGTGCACGACGTCGGGGTCGGCGAACGCGCGCGTGACGACGCAGATGGCGTCCGCCTCGCGGATGTTCGCGAGGAACTTGTTGCCCAGGCCCTCGCCCTCGCTCGCGCCGCGCACGATGCCGGCGATGTCGACGAACGACACCGTCGCCGGCAGGACCCGCTCGGAGCCGAAGATCTCGGCGAGGCGGTCCAGGCGCGGGTCCGGCAGCGGGACGACGCCGACGTTCGGCTCGATCGTCGCGAACGGGTAGTTCGCCGCGAGGACCTGCGCGCGCGTCAGCGCGTTGAAGAGGGTGGACTTGCCGACGTTGGGCAGGCCGACGATGCCGATGGTGAGCGCCACGTCGCCCGAGTCTACGGGCGCGCGGCGCCCGGCCCCGTCAGGGGAACGCGCGCATCCGCCCCAGGAGGTCGGGACCCGTGCGGTCGAGCACCCGCCCGCCCAGCACGACGCCCGCCACGAGCAGCGCCCCGCCCAGCAGCAGGCCGACCGCGAGGGTCGCCCAGCCGAGGACGGCCGAGTCCCGCACCACGGCCAGCACGCCCAGCACGATGGTGGGCGACGCGAGGAGCAGCACCACGGTGCTGCCGACGACCTGCGACGTGAACGCCGCCGCGCCGACGCCCTGCTTGGTCGAGAACGGGTTGTCCCCCGGCTGCTGCACGGGGTACACGACCATCGCCGACACGACGGACGCGCCCCCGAGCGAGGTGAGCAGCAGCCCGAGGCCCACGCCGAGCAGCGCGGGCAGGTGCTGCGTCGCGCCCGCGTAGGCCGCGGTGCCGACGCTGACGGCCACCGTCGCGGCGGCACCGAGCGTCCCGGCGACGACCACGCGGCCGCGGCGGTCGACGAGCCCGCGCACCGGGGCCGCGAGGTGCGTCCAGAACGCCGTGCCGTCGTACGCGACGTCCGCCGACACGCTCCACCCGACGAGCACACCGGTGAGCGGGCCGCAGGCCAGCAGCAGGCCGTCGGCCCCCGAGAACGCCAGCACCAGCGGCAGGATCGGGACGATCGCCACCGCCATCGCGTACCGCGGGTCGCGCAGCCAGTACGTCGCCGCCCGCGCCGCGATCGCCCCCGACGGGGTCGCGGGGAACCGCCCGAACCAGCCGAGCCCGCGCGCCTTGACCTCGTGCGACGCCGCGACCGGCTGGACCAGGGTGCGGGTCAGCGCGCGGTCCCAGACGACGTACGCCAGGGCGACGGTCGCGGCCGCCACCACCAGGCGCAGGACCGCGGCGCCGACGTCACCCGCGGCCACGGCGGGGGCGACCGCCCACGCCGCGCCGAGCGGCGTCCACGCGAGCACGTCGACGACGCGCCGCAGCCCGCCCTCGCCGAGGGCCGCCACGCCGGACGTCAGCCCGCCGAGGATCGGCCCGGTCAGCGCGAGGAGCAGCACCGCGGCGACCGCGACCAGCTCGCGCACGCGCCGGCGCGCGATCACCGGGGCCAGCGCGGCGGTCGCGGCGCGGGCGCCGACGAGGCACGTCGCGAGGCCCAGCACCGCACCCACCGCGCCCGCGAGCGCGGCGAGCGGCTCGCGCATCCAGACCCCGGCGGTGCCGAGCGCGACGAGGGCGGTGACGACGCCCGGCACGCCCACGAGACCGGCGAGCGTCAGGCCGACGAGCAGGTCGCGCCGCGGCACCGCGTAGGTGACGAACCGACGGGGGTCGAGCGTCGCGTCGACGCCGAAGGCGACCAGCGGGACGACCCACCAGCCGAGCACCAGCGCGGACCCGAGCAGCACGAGGACCGTCTCGCGCAGCGCGGCGTCCTGCACCGACAGCGCCACGAGCCCCACGGCGGCGAGCCCGAGCAGCACCAGCCCGTACAGGCCCGCGGCCACCAGGCCGAGCACCTGCCAGACGCTGCGCCGCAGGCCGTTGCGCAGCAGCGTGAGCTTCAGACGGACGAGGTGCCCAACCACTCCAGCCCCTCCCCCGTCACGCGGCCGCCGACGAGGTCGACGAACCGGTCCTCCAGCGAGCGGCCGGCGCGCACCTCGTCGACGGTGCCGGCGGCGAGCACGTGGCCGCCCGCGATCACCGCGACGTGGTCGCACATCCGCTGCACGAGGTCCATGACGTGCGACGACACGACGACCGTCCCGCCGCCCGCGACGTACCGCGCGAGGATCTCGCGGATGTTCGCGGCCGACACCGGGTCGACCGCCTCGAACGGCTCGTCCAGCACGAGCAGCCGCGGCGCGTGCACGAGGGCGCACGCGAGGGCCACCTTCTTCGTCATGCCCGCGGAGTAGTCCACGACGAGCGTGTTCGCGTCCGCGGCCAGGTCCATGGCCGCCAGCAGGTCGCGGGTGCGCGACTCCACCGTCGGCCGGTCGAGGCCCTGCAGGAGGCCCGCGTACGTGATGAGCTGCGCGCCCGTGAGCCGGTCGAACAGGCGCACGCCGTCCGGCAGCACGCCCAGCGAGCGCTTGACCTCCGTCGGGTGCGCCCACAGGTCCACGCCGTGCACGTGCACGGTCCCGTGGTCCGGCCGCAGGAGGCCCGTGGCCATCGACAGCGTGGTCGTCTTGCCGGCGCCGTTGGGGCCGACGAGCCCGTAGAAGGAGCCCGCGGGGATGGTGAGGTCGACGCCGCCGACCGCGATCTTCTCGCCGAACCGCCGCCACAGGCCGCGCAGCTCGAGCGCGGGCGGGGCCCCCGGCCCGGCGGGGGACGCCGGTGCGGGTGGCACGGGGACCGGCACCGGGACCGGCACGGCCGGCGCCGCGACCGGCGGGACGGCGGGAGCGCGGGGGGTCGGGTCCGGCTCGCGCGGGTGCTCGGTCGCCATGGCGGCCAGCATAGGTGCAGGTCCCGACGCCGGGTCCGGGCCCCGTGCCCGGCCCTCACCTGTCCGGTCATGTCGGTGGCGCCTGGCAGGGTGCCGCCCATGGTGCAGATGTCGGTCGGTGCGCTCGTCCTCACGCTGCTCGCCGGCGTCCTCGTCGGCGCGGCGCTCGGCGGCGCCGTCGCCTGGGTCGCGGCGGGGGCGCGCGCGGCACGCGGGGCCGAGCGGCGCGTGCGCGCGGCGGAGGTCGAGGCGACGCGTGCCCGCTCGCTGCTCGAGGCGCGCGGCGACGGCGACGACGAGCGGTTCCGCGCGCTCGCGGCCGACGCCCTCACCGCGACGAGCGAGCAGTTCCTCGCGCTCGCGCACCAGCGCATGGCCGCCGAGCACCAGACGAGCGCGGCCGAGCTGGCGCGGCGCGAGGAGTCGGTGCGGACGATGGTCGAGCCGATCGCCCGCACGCTCGACCAGGTCCGCACGGAGCTCGCCACCGCGCAGCGGGCCCGCGCGGCGGGCGACGCGGCGCTCGGCGAGCAGGTGCGAGCCATGCGGGAGGCGTCCGAGCACCTGCGCGGCCAGACGGCGCAGCTGGTCACTGCTCTGCGCGCGTCGCACGTGCGCGGGCGCTGGGGCGAGGTGCAGCTGCGGCGGGTGGTCGAGGCCGCGGGCATGCTCGCGCACGTCGACTTCGTCGAGCAGGCGTCGGTGCGCACGGACGACGGCGTGCTGCGCCCCGACATGGTGGTGCGGCTCGCGGGCGGCAAGAACGTCGTCGTCGACGCGAAGGTCGCGTTCCTCGGCTTCCTCGAGGCCAGCGAGGCGACGGACGAGCGCGTGCGCGCCGAGCGCATGGCCGCGCACGCCCGCCACGTCCGCGCGCACGTGGACGCGCTCGCCGCCAAGCGCTACTGGGACCAGTTCGCGCCGGCGCCCGAGTTCGTCGTCATGTTCGTGCCGGCCGAGTCGTTCCTGCACGCGGCCGTCGAGCAGGACCCCGGCATCGTCGAGTACGCGTTCGAGAGCAACGTCGTGCTGGCGACGCCGACGACCCTGCTCGCGCTGCTGCGGACCGTCGCGTACGCGTGGAAGCAGGACGCGCTCGCCGCCAACGCGCAGCAGGTGCTCACGCTCGGCAAGGAGCTGCACGGGCGGCTCGCGACGCTCGGCGGCCACCTCACGCGGCTGGGCCGCGCGATCGACGCGGCGGCCGGTGCCTACAACCAGACGGTGGCGTCGCTCGAGACGCGCGTGCTCGTGAGCGCGCGCCGGTTCGCCGACCTGCACGTCGTCGACGCCGACCTGCCGACGCCACCGCCCGCCGACCCGCGGCTCGCGACGGTGACCGCGCCCGAGCTCGTCGCGTTCAGCACCGCGCAGGCGGTCGTGCTCGACGAGCACGTGCCCGCCGACCGCCTCCCGTCCGAGCACGTCGCCACCGACCACGTGCCCGGCGCGCGGCCGTCCGCCGACGACGAGGGGATCCGCTCGGGCGCGCGATGAGCTGCCGGCCCGACCGGACGGGGGCGGACGGGCCCGGCGGTCGGACGGGCCGGACGGTCAGACGGGCCGGACGGTCAGACGGGCTGGACGCTCAGCGCGCGACGGCCGTCGCGACGCGGGCGCGGGTCACCGGCGCCGCCGGCCTTCAGGTCGGCGCGCAGCTCGCGCGGCAGCGAGAACATGAGGTCCTCGGTGGCCGTGCGGACCTCCTCGACGTCGCCGTAGCCGAGCTCGGCCAGACGCGCCAGGACCGCGTCCACCAGCACCTCGGGCACGGACGCGCCGGAGGTCACGCCCACGGTCGACGCCCCCGCGAACCACGCGGGGTCGATCTCGTCCGCGCCGTCGATGCGGTAGGACGAGCGGGCGCCGGCGTCGAGGGCGACCTCGACGAGGCGGACCGAGTTGGAGGAGTTGGCCGAGCCGACCGTCAGCACGACGTCGCACTGCGGTGCCAGCTTCTTCACCGCGACCTGGCGGTTCTGCGTCGCGTAGCAGATGTCGTCGCTCGGCGGGTCCTGCAGGTGCGGGAAGCGCTCGCGCAGCCGGCGCACCGTCTCCATCGTCTCGTCGACCGACAGGGTGGTCTGCGAGATCCACACGACCCGCTCGGGGTCGCGGACCACGACGTCGTCGACCGCGTCCGGGGAGTTGACGACCTGGATGTGCTCCGGCGCCTCGCCCTGCGTGCCCTCGACCTCCTCGTGCCCGTCGTGCCCGATGAGCAGGATGTCGAAGTCGTCCGACGCGAAGCGCACGGCCTCCTTGTGCACCTTGGTCACCAGGGGGCACGTCGCGTCGATGGTCTGCAGGCTGCGGGCCTCGGCCGACGCCCGCACCGCCGGCGAGACGCCGTGCGCGGAGAACACGAGCCGGGCGCCCTCGGGCACCTCGTCGGTCTCGTCGACGAACACCGCGCCGCGGGCGGCGAGCGTCTCCACGACGTACTTGTTGTGCACGATCTCCTTGCGGACGTACACCGGGGCGCCGTAGTGGTCGAGCGCCTTCTCGACCGCGACGACGGCGCGGTCGACGCCGGCGCAGTAGCCGCGGGGGGCGGCGAGCAGGACACGCCCGCGCACGTCGGGCCGGTCGGTCGCGGTGAGGGTCACCGTCCCAGTCTAGGTCGCGCGGGACGCGCACTCCCGGGCACGTGGTGGGCGCCACGTGGTGATCCTGTGCACGCGGGCAGGGTGCGCGCGCGGCGGCGTCGGTGGCGTGGGGCAGGCTGGGCGCGTGGACCTCGACGACTCCCCCGGCGGCCCGGCCGCGCCGGCGCCCGAGCGCCTGCCCCTGCCGCTCAAGGCCGGCGAGACGACGCCCGAGCGCCCGTGGCCCGTCCGGCACCTCGCGCCGAAGGTCGCGGAGTACGTCGCGCGCATGCCGGCGGTGTGGGTGGAGGGTCAGGTGCTCAACCTGCGCCGGTGGAACTCGCTGCTGTTCCTCACGCTGCGCGACACCGACCTCGACATGTCGCTGTCGGTGACGCTGCCCGCCGTCGCGGCGATGTCGCTGGGCGAGCGGTTCCACGACGGCGCGCACGTCGTCGTGCACGCCAAGCCGCAGTTCCAGCCGAAGAAGGGGTCGCTCGGGTTCTCCGCCGACCGGGTGCGCCTCGTCGGCCTCGGCGAGCTCCTGGCCCGCATCGAGCACCTCAAGGGCGTGCTCGCCGCCGAGGGGCTGTTCGACGCCCGCCGCAAGCGCCCGCTGCCGTTCCTGCCGGGCGTCGTCGGGCTGGTGTGCGCCCAGCAGGGCGACGCCGAGCACGACGTCGTGTCCAACGCCCGCGCCCGCTGGCCCGCGGTCCAGTTCGAGGTCCGGCGCGTCACCGTCCAGGGGCCGTCGGCCGTGCCCGAGGTGGCCGCCGCGATCGCCGAGCTCGACGCGGACCCGCGCGTGGACGTCGTCGTGGTGGCGCGCGGCGGCGGCTCGTTCGAGGACCTGCTGCCGTTCAGCAACGAGACCCTCGTGCGCGCCGCGGCCGCGTGCCGCACGCCGCTGGTGAGCGCCATCGGCCACCACATGGACGCGCCGCTGCTCGACCTCGTCGCCGACCTGCGCGCGTCGACGCCCACCGACGCCGGCAAGCGCGTCGTGCCGGACGTCGCCGAGGAGCGTGCGCGCCTCGTCCAGGCCCGCACGCGCGCGCACGCCGCGCTCCAGCACCGCCTCACCCGCGAGGAGCACCACCTCGCGCACCTGCGCACGCGCCCCGTGCTCGCGCAGCCGTGGACGCTCGTCGACCCGCACGAGGTCCGGCTGCACCGGGCGGTCGACCGCGGGCGCGGCCTGCTGGACGGTGCCCTGACGCGCGCGGCCGGCGACGTCGGACGGCTCGCGGCGCAGGTGCGCGCGCTGTCCCCCGCGGCGACGCTCGAGCGGGGGTACGCGGTGGTGCAGCGCGCCGACGGGCACGTCGTCCGCTCACCCGGCGACGTCGCGGCCGGCGACCCGGTGCGCCTGCGGCTCGCGGACGGCGAGCTCGGCGCGACCGTGCGCGGCTGACGGGCGGCCGGCCGGCCGTGCGCGAGCGACGGGCGGGCGGCCGACCACGCGGCCGGCCTGCGCGGCCGCCCCTGCGCGGCCCAGCGGGCCGTTCGCCGGGCGGACGGCCGCGCCCGTGTCGGGACGTGCTGGTTGACTGTGCCCGTGGCACGCCCGACCGACCCCTCGCCCGACGACGTGGCCGCCCGCGACGCGTCCTCCCCCACGACGTCCTCCTCCACGACGTCGTCCCCGGAGACGTCGTCCCCCGACACCGCGTCGCTGACGTACGAGCAGGCGCGCGACGAGCTCGTCGGCGTCGTCGAGCGCCTCGAGACCGGGGCCGCGACGCTCGAGGAGTCGCTCGCGCTCTGGGAGCGCGGCGAGGCGCTCGCCGCACGGTGCCAGCAGTGGCTCGACGGCGCGCGGGAGCGGCTCGAGGCCGCCCGTCGCGAGGGCGCCGGCGCCGCGGACGGGGCCGCGTCGTGAGCGCGGCGGAGCAGACGACGGCCGACGGCGCCGCGACGCCGGCCGCCCGCGCCCTCGTCGTCGGCGAGGCGCTCGTCGACGTGGTCGAGCGGCCCGACGGGACGCGCGAGGAGATCGCCGGCGGCAGCCCCGCCAACGTCGCCGTCGGGCTGGCGCGGCTGGGCCGCCGCGCCGACCTGCTGACCTGGCTGGCGCCCGACGCGGCGGGCGACCTCGTGCGCCGCCACCTCCAGGGTGCGGGCGTGCACGTGCTCACCGGCGACCGTGCCGCGGCGCGGACGTCGCTCGCGACGGCGCACCTCGACGCCGCGGGCGCCGCCACGTACGACTTCGACCTCGAGTGGGACCTCCCCGACGCGTGGGACGGCGACGCCGGCGACCCGCTGGTGGTGCACACCGGCTCGATCGCGGCGGTGCTGCGACCGGGCGGCGCG
Source organism: Cellulomonas sp. NPDC057328 (assembly GCF_042667215.1). Lineage (NCBI taxonomy): Bacteria > Bacillati > Actinomycetota > Actinomycetes > Micrococcales > Cellulomonadaceae > Cellulomonas > Cellulomonas sp. NPDC057328. The sequence goes on from NZ_JBHUZW010000036.1 coordinate 10,629, forward strand.
CGCGTCGCGGACCTGCTGGAGCAGCGGCGCGCGACCTCGACGGTCACGTACGACCCGAACCTGCGGCCCGCGCTCATGGGCGACCCGGCCGACGTGCTGCCCGTCGTCGAGCGGCTCGTGCGCGCGGCCGACGTGGTGAAGGTGAGCGACGAGGACCTGGCGTGGCTGCTGCCCGGCGTCGCACCGGCCGAGGTGGCCGAGGAGTGGAGCCGCGGCGGCCCGGCACTGGTCGTCGTGACGCACGGCGGCGAGGGCGCGTTCGCGTGCACCGCGGCGGGCGCGCGCCTGCAGGTCGCCGCGCCGCGCGTGCGCGTGGCGGACACCGTCGGCGCCGGTGACTCGTTCATGGCCGGGCTCGTCGACGGCCTCTGGTCCGCCGGCCTGCTCGGCGCCGACCGGCGCGAGGCGCTGCACGACGTCGCCGCGTCGACCGCCGAGGACGTCCTCGCACGGTGCGCGCGCATCGCCGCGATCACCGTGTCCCGGCGCGGCGCCAACCCGCCGCGCACCGACGAGCTCGACGACCCGTCGGTGCTCGCCGCCGTCCTGGCCGACCCCCGGACCTGACGGCCCGCACGCGCCCGCAGCCGGGCCCGCCCGTCACCCGCCCGTCATCAGCACCGCACCCGCACACCGCCCGAGGAGCCGCATGACCACCGCGCCCCAGTCCCTCACGCCCGCGCAGGCGTGGGCCGCCCTCACCGCCGGCAACACGCGCTTCGTCGAGGACCGCATGGAGCACCCGTCGCAGGGCGTCGACCGGCGCGCGGAGATCAGCGCGGAGCAGCACCCGTTCGCGGTCGTCTTCGGCTGCTCGGACAGCCGCGTCGCGGCGGAGATCATCTTCGACCAGGGGCTCGGGGACGTGTTCGTCGTGCGGACCGCCGGCCACGTGCTCGACACGACGGTCATCGGGTCCATCGAGTACGGCGTCGAGGTGCTCGGCGCGCCGCTCGTCGTCGTCCTGGCGCACGACCGGTGCGGCGCGGTCGCCGCGGCGTCGGAGGTCCTGCACGGCGGGCAGATGCCGGCCGGGTTCGTCCAGGCGGTCGTCGACCGGGTGATCCCGTCGATAATCGGGCTGTCGGCGAGCGACCGGCCGCTCGACTCGTTCGAGGCCGCCGAGCTCGGGCACGAGCACGTGCTGCACACCGCGAAGACGCTGCACGGCTACTCGGTGTCGCTGGCCGACGCCGTGGCGGAGGGCCGCTGCGCGATCGTCGCGGTCGAGTACACCCTCGCCGACGGCCGCGCGACGCTCGCGCACGTCATCGGCGACATCGGCGTCGACCCGGCCGAGGTGGCCGTCCCGGCCTGACCGGCGCCGCCACGCAGCACCACCGGGTGCGGCGGCGTCAGCGCGCCGCCCGCACCCCCGGCTCGCCGTCGTGCGCCGTGACGCGCTCCCGCCAGTACCGCGAGCCGTCGGCGCGCCGGCCCACGAGACCGGCCTCGACGAGCTCGCGCCGCAGGCGCACCGGGTCGTCGGCGAACGGGACGAGGCGCGCCATGAGCTCGTCCTCGCCCAGCTCCTCGCCGGGTGCGACGAGCATCGCGGCGACGTGCTCGACGAGGTCGTCACGGTCGCGGGTCCGCCGCGGCGTGGTCACGAACCGCCCCCGCACGAGGAAGCGCTCGGCGGCGCAGCCGGTGCCGTCCGGGGCGTCGGGACCGTCGGGTGCGTCGAGGCCGCCGGGACCGGCCGGGGTGCTCTCCATGCCCCCATCGTCGGCACGCCGGCCCGGCAGGGGAAGCGGATACGCGCGCCCGCGCCCGGCCCGGTGCTGGACCGGACCGGGCGCGGGACCGCGGTGGGCGACGGCGTCGCCGGTCAGGCCGCGGGCGTGCTCCGCTCGGCGCGCCGCGCCTCGCGCCGCTGCGCCCGCTCGAGCGCGCGCGCCCGCTCGGACTCGCTCTCGGCGTCCGCCGCGCGCGCGGCCTCCTCGTCGTACGTGAGGTTGTCGCCGGTCTCCGGGTCGAAGACCATCAGCCGCGACGGGTCGAACCAGAGCTCGGCGACGTCGCCGTCCCGGACGTGGCTCTCGGCGCCGAGTGCCGCGACGAGCTGCGTGCGCATGCCCTCGCCGTCGAGGTCGCGGTCGAGCTCCTCGAGCGTGCCGCGCACCTCCTCGCGCGTCTCGAACGGGATGTACGCGTAGAGCTCGGCGCCCAGCCACTCGACCACGTCGACGTCGGCCTCGAACGTGACGCCCTTCGCGGCGGTCGCCTCGTCGAGCGTGTCGGCGTCCTCCAGGTGCTCGGGGCGCAGCCCGACGATCACGAGCTTGCGGTCGCCGATCCGACGGCGCAGTCCCTCGGACAGCGGGACGTCCGCGAGGGGCATCCGCAGCGCGTCGCCCTCGACCTGGCCGGGCAGGAAGTTCATCGGCGGGGAGCCGATGAAGCCGGCGACGAACAGGTTGACGGGCTGCTCGTACAGCGCGCGGGGGCTCGCGGCCTGCTGCAGGACACCCTTCTTCAGGACGGCGACGCGGTCGCCGAGCGTCAGCGCCTCGGTCTGGTCGTGCGTGACGTAGATGGTCGTCGTGCCGAGCCGGCGCTGCATGCGGGAGATCTCGGTGCGCATCTGCCCGCGCAGCTTCGCGTCGAGGTTGGACAGCGGCTCGTCGAAGAGGAACGCGCGCGCGTCGCGGACGATCGCCCGTCCCATCGCGACGCGCTGGCGCTGCCCGCCCGACAGGTTGGCCGGCTTGCGCTCGAGGTGCTCGTTGAGCTCGAGCGTGTCGGCCGCCTTCTGCACGCGCGTGCGGATCTCGTCCTCGGAGTACCTCCCCTTCTCCAGCCGCAGCGGGAAGGCGATGTTCTCGTACACCGTCAGGTGCGGGTACAGCGCGTAGTTCTGGAACACCATCGCGAGCTTGCGGTCGCGCGGCGCCTTGTCGTTGACGACGTCGCCGTCGATGACGATCTCCCCGTCGGAGATGTCCTCCAGCCCGACGACCATCCGCAGCAGCGTCGACTTCCCGCAGCCGGACGGGCCGACGAGGATGACGAACTCCCCGTCCTTGATGTCCAGGCTGACGTCGTTCACAGCGGGGTACCCGTCGCCGTACTTCTTCACCACGTGGCTCAGCGTGATCGCGGCCATCTGCGCACTCCTCTCGGTCTCGGGCGGCGGGCGTCAGCCCTTGACCGCGCCCTGGGTCAGGCCGGCGACGATCTGCCGCTGGAACAGCAGCACGAGCACGACGACGGGGATGGTGACGATGACGGCGGCGGCGGACGTCGCGCCGGTGGGCTCCTCGAACTGCGAGGCGCCCGTGAAGAACGCGAGCGCCGCGGGCACGGGCCGCGCGGCCTCGGTGGACGTGAGCGAGATGCCGTAGACGAAGTCGTTCCAGGCGAGGAAGAAGGCGATGATCGCGGTGGTCGCGACGCCCGGGCCGGCCAGCGGGACGATGACCTTGCGGAACGCCTGCCACGTCGTCGCGCCGTCGACCTGCGCCGCCTGCTCCATCTCCCACGGGATCTCGCGGAAGAACGCGGTGAGGGTCCAGATGGACAGCGGGAGCGTGATCGACAGGTAAGGGATGACGAGCCCCGCCCACGTGTCGTACAGCCCGATCGAGCGCCAGATGTTGAACAGCGGCGTGACGATCGAGATGACGGGGAACATCGACACCGCCAGCGACAGCCCGAGCACGAACGCCTTGCCCGGGAAGTCCAGCCGCGCGATCGCGTACGCGGTGAGCGCCGCCAGCACGACGGCGATGAGCGTCGCGATGAGGCAGATGCCGACCGAGTTGCGCAGCGCCGGCAGGAACAGGTCCGACGCCGAGCCCGTGAGGATGAGCTGGTAGTTCTGCCAGGTCACCGCGGACGGGAGGAACGACCCGTTGTCGAGGTCGGACGGCGCCTTGAGGCTCAGCGAGATGATCCAGGCCACCGGGAAGAGGCAGTACAGGATGATCAGCAGGCCGCCGACCCACCACCAGACCTTCGTGCGCGCGGTGCTCATCGGCCACCCCTCGTCGACGCGGCGAGGTTCACCTTGAACCCCTTGACGAACAGCAGGGCGATCAGCGCGACGAGGATCGTCAGCAGCACCGACACGGCCGAGCCGACACCGATCTCGAGCCGCTGGATGGTCTGCCGGTACGCGAGGAACGCGACCGACTCGGTGCCCGCCGCACCGTTCGTCATGATGAAGATGTTGTCGAAGATGCGGAACGCGTCGAGCGTCCGGAACAGCAGCGCCACCATGATCGCGGCCTTCATGTTCGGGATCGTCACCCGCCACAGCCGCTGCCACGCGGTCGCGCCGTCGACCTTGGCGGCCTCGGACAGCTCGCCCGGCACCTGCGCGAGGCCCGACAGCAGCAGCAGCGAGATGAACGGCGTGGTCTTCCAGACCTCGGACAGGATGATGACGCTCACCGCGGAGCCGAACGTCGCGAACCAGTCCTTGCTGTCCGCGACGAACGGCAGCCAGCTGTTCACGAAGCCGCTGGTCAGGTCGAACATGTAGAGGAACGCGAACGCGGAGACGACCGTGATGATCGCGTACGGGATGAGGATCGCCGTGCGCAGCGCCGGCCGCAGCGTGGTGAGCGCGTGGTTCATCACGAGCGCGAGGCCGAAGCCGAGGACCAGCTCGATCGCCACCGTGATCACGGTGATGAGCACCGTGACGCCGAGCGCCTGCCACCAGATGGGGTCGGTGAGCACCAGCAGGTAGTTCTGCAGGCCGGCGAACGCGCGCGCGTCCGGGTTGGTGAGGCGGTAGTCGAACAGCGAGTCCCACACCGCCTGCAGGATCGGGTAGCCGACGACCGCGACGAGCACGAGCACCGCCGGCGCGCACAGCAGCATGCCCAGCCGCGCCTCCTGCCGGGCGCGGTCGGACCGGCGCGGCGCCCCGCTGCGGGCGCTGCGCCCGCGCGGGCGGTCGTCCTTCGCGAGGGCGGGGGGCGCCCCGGCCACGGAGCTCACAGGAGGGCCTCCCCGCTCAGCACGGCCTCGATCAGCTCGTCGGCCTCGCGCGGGCTGGTGTCGGGGCTGACGGACCCCGGCGCGTGCCACGTGCGCTGCAGGCTGGTGGAGACCTCGTTGTAGAACTGCGTCTGGGGGCGGGGCGCCGCGTTCTGCAGCGACTCGCGGATGACGTCCGCCATGGGGAAGGCCTCCTGGACCTCCGGGTCGTCGAAGGCGACCAGGCTGGACGGCGGGTTGCCGTCGGACACGAAGTACTCGGCCTGCTTCGCCGGGTCGACGATGCACTGCACGGCCTCGAAGGCGAGGTCGACGTGCTCGCTGAAGGCGCCGACGCCGAGGTTGATGCCGCCGTACGGCGGGCGGGACTCCTGCCCCTCGTCCACCTGCGGGTACAGCGCCCACCCGTAGTCCTCGACGACCGACGGGTCGAGCGACCCGGACTCGACGGCGCCGTTGGCGCGCGGCCAGACGAACGGCCAGTTGACCATGAAGCCCGCGGTCTCGTCGTTCTCGAACATGCTGGCGTTGATGTCCTCGTTGGCGTTCGCGAGCTGCGGGCCGCCGACGCCCGCGTCGGCGAGCGTCGCGATGACCTCGGCCGCCCGGCGTCCGGCGTCGGTGTCGAGGGACGGGGCGATGTCCGCGCCCTCCTCGGCCTCCGGGTCGCCGAGCACGTGCCCGCCGGCGGACTCGACCAGCGCGTTCACCCACACCGTGAGCGACTCGGCGCGCACGCCCTGGACCGCCACGGTCCTGCCCTGGTCCGCGGCGGCCTGGACGATCTGGTCCCACGTGACCGGCTGCGTCATGTCGAGCCCCGCCGCCTCCGCCACCGACGTGCGGTACCAGAGCAGCTGCGTGTTGGCCCAGAACGGGACGGTGACGAGCTCGTCGCGGAACGTCGCACCGGCGACGGCGCCCTCGGCGACGTCCTGCGTGACCGCCTCGGCGACGTCGTCGGGGATGGGCGCGAGGAAGCCCGCGTTGGCGAACTCCGGGATGTACGGCGGGTCGAGCGACATGATGTCGATGGACGCGTCGTTGGCCGCGAGCCGGCGGATGAGCTGCTCGCGCTGCCCGGGGGCGTCGCGCGGCAGGAGCGCCGTCTCGATCGCGTAGGCGCCGTCGGACTCCTCGGTGCACTGCTCCGCGATGCGGGACTGCCCGCCGGAGTCCGGGTTGATGTACCAGGTGAGCGTCGGCGGTCCCGCCTCGGCCGTCGCGCACGCCGCCAGCGGAGCCACGAGGGCCGCCGTGGCGAGCAACGCTGCTCGTCGTCGCACCGTCCCTGCCTCTCTCCCGGGGGTCGGGGTGGACCCCATCCGACTACCAGTCGGCCGGTCCCGCCACCGGAGCGAGACGCGCGTCCACCAGTGGGAGGATGCAGGGCATGACTTCCCCCACCGGTCCCGACGTCGCGGCTGGCCCGGAGGCCGCCGCCACCCCGCCCACCACGCCCGCCGAGCCCGAGTTCCGCATCGAGCACGACACGATGGGCGAGGTCCGCGTGCCCGCCCACGCGCTGTACCGCGCGCAGACGCAGCGCGCGGTCGAGAACTTCCCCATCTCCGGCAGCACGCTCGAGCGGGGGCACGTCGAGGCCCTCGCGCGCGTGAAGAAGGCCGCGGCCCGCGCCAACGCGGAGCTCGGCGTCCTGCCGCAGGACGTGGCGGACGCGGTCGTCGCCGCCGCGGACGAGGTCGCGAGCGGCGTGCACGACGCGCACTTCCCCGTGGACGTCTACCAGACGGGCTCCGGGACGAGCTCGAACATGAACACCAACGAGGTGCTCGCGACGCTCGCGACGCGCCTGCTGGGCCGCGACGTGCACCCGAACGACCACGTCAACGCGTCGCAGTCGTCGAACGACGTGTTCCCGACGTCGGTGCACGTGGCCGCGACGGCGGGCGTCGTGCGCGACCTCGTGCCCGCGCTCGAGCACCTCGCCGGCGCGCTCGAGGAGAAGGCGACCGCGTGGGCCGAGGTCGTCAAGGCCGGCCGCACGCACCTCATGGACGCGACGCCCGTGACGCTCGGCCAGGAGTTCGGCGGCTACGCGGCGGCCGTGCGGTACGGCGTCGAGCGCCTGCAGGCCGCGCTCCCCCGGGCCGCCGAGGTGCCGCTCGGCGGCACGGCCGTCGGCACCGGCATCAACACGCCGGCCGGCTTCCCGCAGCGGGTCATCGCGCTGCTGGTCGAGGACACGGGCCTGCCGCTGACCGAGGCGCGCGACCACTTCGAGGCGCAGAGCTCGCGCGACGGCCTCGTCGAGCTGTCGGGCGCGCTGCGCACCATCGCGGTGAGCCTGACGAAGATCTGCAACGACCTGCGCTGGATGGGCTCCGGCCCGAACACCGGGCTCGGCGAGCTCGCGATCCCCGACCTGCAGCCGGGCTCGTCGATCATGCCGGGCAAGGTGAACCCCGTGGTGCCCGAGGCGGTGCTCATGGTGTGCTCGCGCGTCGTGGGCAACGACGCGACGGTCGCGTGGGCCGGCGCGAGCGGCTCGTTCGAGCTCAACGTGCAGATCCCGGTCATCGCGTCGGCCGTGCTCGAGTCGGTGCGGCTGCTCGCCAACGCGTCGCGCGTGCTCGCCGACCGGACGGTCGCCGGCCTGACGCCGAACGTCGAGCGCGCCCGTGCCCTCGCCGAGTCCTCGCCGTCGATCGTCACGCCGCTCAACCGCGTGATCGGCTACGAGGCCGCCGCGGCGATCGCCAAGCACGCCGTGAAGACCGGCGTGACGATCCGCCAGGCGACCCTCGACCTCGGGCACGTGGAGCGCGGCGACCTGACGCTCGAGCAGCTCGACGCGGCGCTCGACGTGCTGTCGATGACGCGGCCGCCGCAGGCCTGACGCGCACCGCACGACGGCCCGCCCGGCACGACCGGGCGGGCCGTCGCCGTCCCCGCGCAGAAACTTTCTCCCGGCCCACCCCAACCTTTCGGTCGTGTCCGGACCGTGACCGTCACGGCGTCCCCGGCCCCGCGCCCGGCCCCTAGCGTGGGCGCGCAACCACGCCGGGCGCGACGGAGTCCCGGGCCGACGCGAGGGGGACCACGTGAGGTGGCGGCTGCGCGTGCTGACCGGCCGGCTTCGCGACCAGGCGGCGGTCGTCGCGACGGTCGCGCTCGTCGCGCTCGTCGCCACGACCCTGCTCGGCACGTTCGCGCTGCTGCTCGACGGCACGGCGCACGACGCGCTCGACGAGGCGCTGCACCGCGCGGACACCGAGGACGTGCGGATCGACGCGGTCGCGCGCGTCAACGGCGGCGACGTCGCCACGGTCGTCGCGACGACGAGCGGGACCCTGCGGGACGTGCTCGGCGCGCTGGACGCCGACGAGGAGGTCTGGCTCACCGGCGGGCTGCACTGGCTGCCCGGCCTGGCGTCCGACGGCCGCACGGCGCCACTCGCCTACGCGGCCGACTACCCGGCCGTGGCGGAGCACGCCGAGGTCGTCGCCGGCGCGCTCCCCGACCGCGCGCGCGACGACGCGGGGCGGCTGCTCGTCGCCGTGCCGGCCGTCGCGGCCGAGCGGTACGGCTGGCAGGTCGGCTCCGTGGTCGAGGCGGGCGCCGGACCGCGCGAGGGGCCCGACACGTGGGTCGTCACCGGCCTGCTGGAGCTCGGCGGCCCGCTCGGCACGTGGGACCGCGACCGGCTGCGGGGCGCCGCGCACGACCCGCGGCACCCCGTGCCCGGCGGTGGCGGCATGGTCACCACCGACGCGTGGGGGCCGATGGTCGTCGCGCCCGGCGCCCTGACGGCCACGGACGCGGTCGAGACCGTGCACACGACCGTGGTCCCGCAGCTCGCGGGCGCGCCGCGCGGCGCCGTGGCCGCCCTGCGCACGGCCGTCGACGACGCGCAGCTCGCCGTGACGTCGGCGCTGGACGGCACGCCCGCCAACGCGCGGGTCAGCACGTTCGTGCACCGCACGATCGACGCGACGTGGCGCGAGCTCGCGGTGACGCGGGTCGCGGTCCTCGTCGTCGGCCTGCTCCTGGGCGTGCTGGCGACGACGGTCATGCTGCTCGCGGCCGGCCTGCTCGGCGAGCGCCGCGCCACGGAGGGCAGCCTGCTCGTCTCGCGCGGCGCCTCGCCGCGCCAGCTCCGCTCGCTGGCGGTCCTCGAGGCCGCCGTCCTCGCGGCCGGGGCGACGCTCGTGGCGCCCTGGCTCGCACTGGGCGCGTACGGCGCGCTCGTCTCGGGCGGGCTGCTCGGCCCGGCGGGCTTCCGCGTGCCGGGCGTGCCACCGCTCGCGGGTGTGCTGACCTGCGCGGTCGTCGCCGCGGTCCTCGCGGTCGCGGTCGTCCTGCCGCAGTGGCGCCCGGCCGCGTCGGCCCGCGCGGGGCGCGCCCGGCTGGCGCGCGCGGGCGCCGACCTGGCGCTCGTGGCCGTCGCGGGCCTCGCGGCGTGGCAGCTCCTCAGCTACGGCGGCCCCCTGCCCGGCGGCGCGCCCCGCGTCGACCCGGTGCTGGCCGTGGCGCCGGCGCTCGTCGCCGTCGGCGGCGCCGTGCTCGCCCTCCGGCTGGTCCGCCCCGTGGGCGCCGCGGCCGACGCGCTGGCCCGGCGCAGCAGCGCGCTCGTGGGGCCCGTGGCCGCGTGGCAGGTCGCGCGCCGCCCGGCGTCGGCGTCGGGCGCCGTGCTCGTGCTCGCGGTCGCGGTCGCGTGCGCGACGTTCGCGCAGTCCTTCCAGGCGACGTGGCGCACGTCCCAGGTGGAGCAGGTCGAGCTGGCGGTCGGCACCGACGTGCGGGTCGACGACCTCGACGGCGACGGCGTCGCGAGCGCGCGCACGGTCGACGAGGTGCTGGCGGCGCACCCGGACGCGGCCGCCGTCCCCGTCCTGGACCGCGCGGTGACGCTCGGCGCCGCGATCGGGACCGACAGCACCGCGACCGCGTCCGGCCGGAGCGCCCAGCTCCTCGCCGTCGACGCCACGCGTCCCGACGTGCTGCGGGGCCGCACGGACGCCGGCTGGGCCGCGGTGCTCGCCGACCTGGCGCCGCCGCCGCCGCCGGCGGAGGACGACCCGGAGCGGACCGCGGCGGTCCCCCTGCCCGGCGACCCGCGGTGGCTCGTGCTCGACGTGACGCCCACCGCGACGCAGCCGTCGGTCGGCCAGGTGAACCTGTCGTTCCTGCTGCGGGACGCCCGCGGCGTGCACGCCTGGACGCACGGCAGCCTGCCGAGCCTGCACGAGCCGCTGGAGCTGGCGACGGGTGTGCCGACGCTCGCCCTGCCCGTCGAGCTGGTGGGCGTCACGGCGCACGTCGTGGTCGACGAGGCCGCGCCCCCGCTCGAGGAGGGGTTCGGCACCGACCAGCTGCAGCTCGACCTGAGCTCCGTGCGCGTCGTGGACCGTGCCGAGGGCGTCGAGTGGTGGGAGGCCGGCACGGCGCCGTCCACCCCCGTCGCGATCGGGTCGGTGCGCTGGGGCGGGACCGCCACGACGGCCCTCGGCGAGAATCCGCTGCGGCTGCGCCCGGCGGGCACCGACGCCACGACGATCGGCGGCCGGGTCGAGCTCACGGACACGTGGGCCGGCGCGGGCGGCACCCTGCGGGCGACGGCGTGGACGACGGACGAGGGCGGCGTCCCGGTCGTCCTCGCCGCACCCGTCGCCGCCGACCTCGCGCTCGGCACCGGCGACGTCGTGGTGCTGAACGTCGGCGAGGCGCGCGTCCGGGCCCGGGTCGCGCGCGTCGCCCCGCAGCTGCCGGGCGCGGCGCGCGGGACCGACGTGCTGGCCGACACGCGGGCGCTCGCACGGGCGCTCGCCGACACGGGCAGCATCGCGCAGCAGGTCGACGGCTGGTGGGTCGCGGTCCCCGCCGGCGACGACGCCGCGCGCACGGTCGGCGACGACCTCGCGGCCGTCGCGGTCGGCGACGTGACGGTCCGCGCCGACGCGGCCGTGGACGCGACGCGCGGCCCGTTGCGCGTCGCGGTGCCCGTGGCCCTCGGGCTCGTGACGCTCGCCGCGGGGCTGCTCGTGGTGGTCGGCATCGGCGCGAGCGCCGGCGTGGCGCTGCGGGGGCGCCGGCTGGAGCTGGCCCGGCTGCAGGCGCTCGGCGCGGACCGGCGCGACCTCGTCCGCGCGCTCGTGCTGGAGAACGCCCTCCTGGTCGGGCTCGGCACCGCCGCCGGCGTCGTCGTCGGCGTGCTGCTCGGCCACGTCGTCGGGCCGGTCCTCACGACGTCGCCGGACGGACGCAGCCCGTCGCCACCCGTCCGCGTGGTGTGGGACTGGCTGCCGCAGACCGGCCTCGTCGCGGGGCTCGCCCTCGGCGCGTGCGCCACCGTCGCGGTCGTCGGGACGCTGCTCGTGCGCCGCACCACCGGCGCGCTCCTGCGACTGGGGGACGACCGATGACGACCTCGGCGACGCGCCTGCGCGCCACGACGGCCGGCGCGCTGCTGGTCGGGCGGCGGCGCGCCGCGCAGGACGTCGGCCTGCTGGCCGGCACCACGCTGCTCCTCCTCGCGGCGCTGCTGCTGGCGCTCGCGCTGCCGCGGCTCGTCGACCGTGCGGCCGACACCGCCGCGCGCGCGGCCGTCGAGCGCGCCGGCACGGCCGCCGACCTCGTCGCCGACCCCGGCGGCTCGGTCGTCGGCGACGTGCTGGGGCCCGCGGCCGCGACGGCGGGCTGGCTCGCCGCGGAGTTCCCCACGGGGCTCGGCCCGCGCAGCGCGTCGGCGCGGACGTCGACGTTCCTCGCGGACGCCCCCGGCGGCGACCGGTTCTTCACGCGCCTCGCCGTCGTGGTGCCGCTCGAGGACGCGGACCGCGCCGACGGGCTCGTGCGCTGGGTCGCCGGCACCGAGCCGGCCCCGGTCGCCGAGGAGCTGCAGGTCGGCCCGGAGCGGCCGGAGCTGCCCGGCCGCGTGGAGGTCGGCATGAGCGCCGCCGCGGCCCGGACGCTCGGCGTCACGGTCGACGACGGGCCGTTCGTCGTCGAGCGCGGGCGCACCGCACGCGGGCCCGAGTCGCTCCTGGTCGTCACCGGCCTGTACGAGCCGCTCGACCCCGCCCACACCGCGTGGCGCGACCTGCCCGAGCTGGTCGACGTGGTGCCCGTGACCGCGGCGTCGGACGTCGACACGCTGGCGGGGCTGTACGTGCCCGTCGGCGTGCTCGAGGACCTCGCGACGGTCGTCACGCCGCAGTCGCTGCAGACGACGGTGCGGGCGACCGTCGACACGACGCGGACCACGCTCGACGAGCTGCGCGCGCTGCGCCGCACGGTCCTGCACGTGTCCGCGACGTCCGGCCGCGTCAGCACCGACCTGCCCGCCGTGCTCGACGCCTTCGAGGACCGCCTCGTCGCCGCGCGCGCGCAGGCGTCCCTCACGATCATCGGCATCGCCGCGACGGCGGCCCTGTGCCTCGTGCTCGCCGGCGGCCTGCTCGCCGGGCGGCGGCGCGCGCTCCTCGCCGCCGAGCGGGCGCGTGGCGCGTCGCTGGTGTCGGTCGTCGTGCGGGCGCTGGTCGAGACGGTGCCGCTCGTGGCCGTGACCGCCGCCGTGGCGGTCGCCGTGGTGCTCGTGGCGCTGCCGGGCGCGACCGGGACCGTCGCCGTCGCCGCGGCCGTCGCCGCCGTGGCGGTGCTGGCCCCCGCGGTGCTCGCCGCCCAGGCGGCCGCCGCCGCGTGGACGCGGCGGCGCGTGCCGACCGACGCCGACGAGCGCGCGCACGCGGCCACGGTCCGCACCCTGCGGCGCGTGACCGCCGAGCTGCTCGTGGTCGTGCTCGCCGTGGCCGCCGTCGTCTCCGTGCGCCGCCGCGGGCTCGTGCCGGTCGGCGACGGCGACGTCGACCCCCTGCTCGCGGCCGCGCCCGTGCTCGTCGCCGCCGCCGCGGCGCTCGTCGTCGTGCGGGTCGCGCCGGCGGCCGTGGGCGCCGCCGGGCGGCTCGCCGCCCGGTCGCGCGGCCTGGCGGCACCGCTGGCGGTCGCCCGCGCGCACGGCGCGGCGACCGCGGTGACGCCGCTGCTCGCGGTGACCGTCGCGGTCGCGCTGGTCGTGCTGTCCGGCACGCTCGTGCAGAGCGTGCGGAGCGGGCAGCAGGACGCGGCCGACCTGCGCGTCGGCGGCGACCTGCGCCTCGACGGCCGCCTCGACCGCGACCTCGGCCGGGCCGCGCTCGCGGCGCTGCCCGACGCGGCCGGCGTCGACGCGCTGGCGTCCGGCAGCCAGCTGTCCGGGCGCACCGTGGGGTCGGGGCTCGGCCTGACCGCGACGCTGCTCGTCGTGGACGCCGCCGAGCTGGCGCGCGTGCGGGCCGACCGCGGGCTGCCCGTCGACGCCGGCCTCGCCGCGCTCGGCACGGCGGACGCCGACGGCACCGTGCCCGCGCTGGTGAGCGCCGGCCTCCTCGACCGGCTGTCCGCCCACCCGGTCGAGGGCGACCTCCGGGTCGGCGTCCTGGGCGAGCCGGTGGCCGTCGACGTGCGCGGCACCACCGCGATGCTGCCCGACGCCGGCGCACCCCCGCTCGACGCCCGCGCCGCCGCACCCGCCGCGGTCGAGGACGACGGCCTCGTGGTCGTGGACCGCGACGCCCTCCTCGCGACCGGCGTCGACGTGCCGGCGCCCGACCGCGCGTGGCTGAGCGGCCCCGGCGCCGTGGCCGCGGTGACCGCGCTCGCGCTGCCGCCCGCGGCGGCGTCCGGCATCACCGTGACCACGCACGACGGGTGGTCCCGGGCGTGGACCGGGGACCCGCTGACCGCGGCGCTGCAGGGGCTGCAGGCGGCCGGCGTGGGCGTGCTCGCGCTGCTGCTCGTGCTCACCCTCGTGCTCGTCGTCGTGGCGACGTCCCGCGAGCGCGGACGCACGCTGTCGACCCTGCGCACCCTCGGCCTCGATGCCGGGACCGCCCGCGCGGCGACGCTCGGCGAGCTGGCACCGCTGGCCGTCGGCGGCCTGCTCGGCGGCGCCGTGATCGGGCTGGTCGTGCCCTGGCTCGTCACCGACGCCCTGGGCCTGCCGTGGCTGACGGGCGACCCGCGGGGCGGCCGCGTCGTGCCCGTGGTGTGGCCGGTCGTCGTGGCCGCGGGTGCGCTCCTGGCGGCGCTCGCCGTGGCGGTCGGCGTCGAGCAGGCCGTGCGCCGGCGCGACCGGCTCGGCGACGTGCTGCGCGTCGGCGACCGCTGACGCGAGCCGTCCCGAGAACTTCCTCCGCCTGCGACCCAACGTTTTCGGCGTGTCCGTACCGTGACGTGGAAACGGTCCCACCTGCGGTGACGCGCCTCCTAGCCTGATCGCGCAGCACGCCGGGCACGACGCCCGGCGGCGACACGAGGGGGTCCTGCGGTGGGGTGGCGATGGCGCGTCCTGGTCCGGCGGCTGCGGGACCAGTCGTCGGTGATCGCGACCGTCGTCGCCGTGACGCTGGTGGCGACCACGCTGCTCGGCACGTTCGCGCTGCTGCTGCAGGGCAGCGCCGACGACGCGCTCGCGGAGGCGCTCGACCGCGCGCCCGCGGACGACGTCCGGCTGGAGGCCGTCGTGCGGGTGTCCGGCAAGGACGCCGACGTCGCGCTCGCCACGGCGCGCGAGGCCCTGCGCGGCCTGCACGCCGGCGTGGAGGCGGACGAGGAGACGTGGCTGACCGGCAGCACCTGGATCCTGCCGGGCCGCGGCGCGTCCGGGGCCGCGCCGTACGGGTACCCCGCCTCGAGCCCCCGCGTGCCCGGCGACGCGCGCCTGCTCACCGGCACCTGGCCGGACCGCGCGCGCGACGACGCGGGCCGGCTACTCGTCGCCGTGCCGGCCGTCGCCGCCGCCGAGTACGGCTGGGCGGTGGGCACCGAGGTGCCGGTCCGCTCGCAGGGCGGGCAGCGGACGGACACGTGGCTGGTGACCGGCACCCACGAGCTGACCGGACCGCCCGGCACGTGGACCCGCGACCGCATCGACGGGCGCGGGCACGACCCGCAGTTCGTCGTGCCCGGGTCGATGGGGCGCCTCGTCACCGACCTGTGGGGGCCGATGGTCGTCGGTCCCGGCGGCCTGTCCGGCAGCGGCGTCGTCGACGTCGCGCACGTCGTGAGCGAGGTCCGGCTCGGCGACGCCCCGCCCGAGGCCCTCGCCCACCTGCGGGCGGCCGTCGACGACGCGCAGCTGACGCTCACCGCAGGGCTGCGGCCGACGGGCATGGGCGGCACCGTGCGCACGACCGTGGGCGACGCCATCGACGCCGCGTGGCGGGAGCTGTCCGTCACCCGCGTCGGCGTGGTCGTCGTCGGGCTCCTGCTCGCCGTGCTGGCGACGACCGTCATGCTGCTGGCGGCGCGCCTGCTGGGCGAGCGGCGGTCCGCCGAGGGCGAGCTGCTCGCCGCCCGGGGGGCGGCCCCGCGGCAGCTGCGCTCGCTGGCGGTCCTGGAGGCGGTCGCGCTCGCGGTCGTGTGCGGTGCCGCCGCGCCGTGGCTGGCGCGGGCGCTGTGGTCGGTCGTCGTCGCGGGCGGTCCGCTCGAGCGCGCCGGGTTCACCGTGCCGCCGGGCGTGCCGCTGCTGGCGTCGGCCACGTGCGCCGTCGTGGCGTTCGTGCTGGCCGTGGCGCTGGTGGTGCCGCAGTGGCACGTCGCCGGCTCGTCGGCGCCGGCCGCGCACGCGGGGCTCGTCCGCACGGGCGCGGACCTCGGGCTCGTCGCGCTGGCCGGGGTGGCGCTGTGGCAGCTGCTCACCTACGGGTCGCCGCTGACGGTCGGCCCGACCGGACCGCGCCTCGACCCCGTCCTCGCGGTCGGCCCGGCGCTCGTGACGCTCGGCGCCGCCGTGCTCGCGCTCCGGCTCGTCGGCCCCGTCGGGCGCGGTGCCGACGCGCTCGCCGCCCGGTCGCGCGCACTCGTGGGGCCGCTCGCCGCGTGGCAGGTCGCACGCCGCCCGGCCGCCGCGTCCGGCACGACGCTCGTGCTCGTGCTCGCCGTCGCCGCGGCGACGTTCGGGCAGTCGTTCCTCGCGACGTGGCGCGTGTCGCAGCTCGAGCAGGTCGACCTGGCCCTCGGCACCGACGTGCGCGTCGACGACCTGAGCGGGGAGCGCGTCCTGGGCTCCGCCGCCCTGACCGGGCCGCTCGACGACGCGACGGGGGCGACGGCGCAGCCCGTCGTCGACCGCTCCGCGACGCTCGGGCGCGCGCTCACCGCCGACATCGGCGTGCCCGGGTCGTCGTCGTCCATGCCCGTGCACCTCGTGGGGGTCGACACCACGCGGCCCGAGGCGCTGCGCGGCCGCACCGACGTGCCGTGGGCGCAGGTCGTGGCGGACCTCGCACCGCGCGGCCCGGAGCGGCCCGTCCCCCTGCCCGGCGACACGCAGTGGGTCGTCGCGGACGTCACCGCGGGCGTCACGCCCGCCGCCCCCGGCTCCGGCACGTTGACGCTCGTCGTCGAGGACCGCCACGGGGTCCGCACGTCGCTCGACGCGCCGCTGCCCGTGCTCGACGAGGCCACCACCGTCGCGCTCGAGGTGCCCGCCCTGGCCGGCCCCGCCCGCGTGGTCGCGGTGAGCGGCCGCATCTCGCTCGCGCTCGCCCCGCCGCGGCCCGAGGGCCAGGAGGAGTCCCGCGAGACCTTCGGGTTCGGCACGGTGCGCGTCACCTCCGCCCGGGTCGTCGACCGCGCCGCCGCGGTCGACGCCGACGCCGCCGCGACCGCGGCTGCCGCACCCCTCCCGCTGGCCGACGGCGGCTGGGAGGGCTTCGCGTACAGCGGCACGAGCCGGTACACGCTGGGCGTCACGGGCGGCGCCGACGCCCTGCAGCTCACCGGCGAGATGAACCTGACGGCGATCGTCAACGGCAGCGGCCGTCTCGGGGCGGTCGCGTGGCAGACCGGCAGCGGGCCCGTGCCCGTGGTGGTGACCGAGGCCGCCGCGCGCGAGGGCGTCCTCGGCCCCGGTGACGACCTGGCGCTCACGCTCGGCAGCACCAGCGTGGACGCGGAGGTGGAACGCGTGGTCCCGTACCTGCCCGGCGCGCCCCGCGGGCCGGGCGTGCTGGCGGACCGTGCCCGGCTCGGCCGTGCGCTCCTCGAGCAGGGCAGCGGCGAGCCGCTCGTCGACGCCTGGTGGGTCGCCGCCCGGCCCGGCGACGACGGCGTCGCGCTCGGCGCCGCCCTCGACGCGACCGGTGTCGGGGACGTCGCGGTGCGCACCACGCAGCGCCAGGTCGCCACCGAGGGGCCGCTGCGGGTGGGCGTGCCCGTGGCGCTGTCGCTCGTCGCGCTCGCCGCGGCCGCGCTCGTCGTGGTCGGGCTCGGCACGAGCACGACCGTGGCGGTGCGCAGCCGGCGGCTCGAGCTCGCGCGGCTCCAGGCGCTCGGCGCGGCGCGCGGCGGGCTCGTGCGCGGGCTGCTCGTCGAGCACCTGCTGCTCGTCGGGCTCGGCACCGTCGCGGGCCTCGCGATCGGGTGGGGCGTCGCCGCGACCGTCGCCCCGCTGCTCACCGTGTCGGGCGACGGGCGGCGGCCGGTGCCCGGCCCGCTGCTCGTGTGGCCCTGGCTGGGCCAGCTCGGCGTCGCCGCGACGCTGGCCGCCGCCGCCTGCCTCGTCGTCGCCGTCGTCGCCGCGCTCCTCGTGCGCCGCGCCTCGGGGGCGCTCCTTCGACTGGGGGACGACCGGTGACCCTGCTGACCACGCGCGCACGCGCCACCACGTCCGACGCCCTGCTCGTCGCCCGCCGGCGGGCCCGGCAGGACGCCGCCCTGCTCGTGGGCACCGCCGTGCTGCTGCTCGGCACGCTGCTGCTGGCGCTCGCCCTGCCGCGGCTCGTCGAGCGCACCGCCGACGCCGCGGTCCGCGACACGCTCCGCGCCGCGGGCACGGACGCCGACGTGATCGGCTTCCCGTACGTGACGCCCGGCGCGTTCGACCCCGACTACGTCGAGGAGGCCGTGGCGACGGCGCGCTGGCTGACGACGGAGTTCGACGCGGGCCTCGGCGAACCCGTCGCGAGCGTCCGCACGCCGACGTTCGTCGCCCGCACGCCGGCGGGCGCGTTCCTCACCCGCCTCGTGACGGTGGTCGTGCCGGACCGCCCGGCCACGCAGGAGCCCGTCCGCTGGGTCGCGGGCACCGCCCCGGCGCCCGTCCCGCCCGGCGGGGAGCTCCCCGACGGCACGCCGGCGCCGCCGAGCGTGCAGGTCGGGCTGAGCGCCGCCGCCGCGCGCAGCCTGGGGCTGACCCTCGACGACGGCCCCGTGCGCATCGCGCGCGGCTCCGAGTCGGTCGACGCGTACGTCGACGTCACCGGCCTCTACGAGCCGGTCGACCCGGACGACGTGCTCTGGCGGGCCTCCGGGGACCTGCTCGGGACGGTCCCGACGGCGCCGGGCTCGGAGGCCGCCGACCTCGCCGGCCTGTACGTGCCCACGTCCGGGATCGAGGACCTCGAGCAGGTCAACGGCACGCGCCGGCTCGAGACGTCGGTCCGGGCCCCCGTCGACACCGACGGGATGACGCTCGGCGACGCCCGCGCGCTGCGCGACCAGGTGGTACGGCTCACCGCCACCACCGGGAGCGTGGGCAGCGCGCTGCCGGACATCCTCGACGCCTTCGAGACCCGGCTCACGGCTGCCCGTGCGCAGGCGTCGCTGGTCGTCGTCGGGCTCGGCGCCACCGGCGCGCTCTGCCTCGTGCTCGCCGCGGGGCTGCTCGCGGGACGCCGGCAGGTCTCGCTCGCCGGCGAGCGCGCCCGCGGCGCGTCGATCGCGTCGGTCGTCCTGCGCGGCCTCGTCGAGACGCTGCCCGTCGTGGTGCTGGTCGCCGCTCTCGCGTACGCCGCGGTGGCGCTCACCCTGCCGGGCCGGGGCGGCTCCGTCACGGTGGCGGCCGGCGTCGCCGTGGTGGCGGCCGTGGCCCCCGCGGTGCTCGCGGCCCGCACCGCTGCCGGGGCGTGGACGGGCCGTCGCGTGCCGGCGGACCGGCGCGAGCGCGCCCGGCTCGTGGCCCGCCGACGGGCGCGCCAGGGCGTCGTCGAGGCGCTGGTCGTCCTGCTCGCCGTCGGCGCCCTCGTCGCGGTGCGCACGCGCGGGCTGGTGCCGGCCGGGGACGGGGACGTCGACCCGCTGCTCGCGGCGGCGCCCGTGCTGGTGTCGGCCGCCGCGGCGCTCGTCGTCGTGCGCGTGGCGCCCGCCGTGGTGCGGTCCACGGGCCGTCTCGCCGCCCGCTCGCGGGGCCTCGCCGCGCCGCTCGCCGTCGCGCGCGCCCAGGGCGCGGCCACGGCACTGACTCCCCTGCTCGCGGTGACGGTCGCGGTCGCGCTCGTCGTGCTGTCGGGCGTCCTGGCGCACTCGGCGCAGGTCGGCCAGCAGCGCGCCGCCGACGTCCAGGTGGGCGCCGACGCGCGCCTCGACGGGCGCCTCGACACGCCGCTCGGCGTCGCCGCGCTCGAGGACGTGGCGGGCGCGCCGGGCGTCGACGCCGTCGCCCTGGCGGTGCAGATGCCCGCCCGCGGGTACAACGCCGGGTCCGGCCTGTCGGCCACGGTGCTCGCGGTCGACGCCGAGGCGTGGGCGCAGGCGCGCGCGGCCCGCGGCCTGCCGGTCGACGACGGGCTCGCCGCGCTCGCGACGCCGTCCGTCGACGCGCCCGCCGGGTCGGTGCCCGCGCTCGTCAGCGCGACCCTGCTCACGCGCACGGCCGAGGCGGGCGACGCCGGCCCGCCGACCGTGACCCTGCCGCTCGGCTCCGTGACCCTCGACGTGCGGGGCACGACGGAGCTCGACGCGGACCGCGGCGCGCCGCCGCTCGACGCCCGCGCGGCCTTCCCCGTCGAGAGCGAGGACGAGGGCCTCGTCGTCGTCGACCGCGCCGCGCTCGCGGCGGCCGGCGTCACGGTGCCGTCCCCCGACCGCGCGTGGGTCACGGGACCGGGCGCGGCCGCGGCGGTGGACGCGCTCACCCTGCCGCCGCCGCAGGTCGCCGGGATCGTCACGACGACGCGCGACGGCTGGTGGGAAGCGTGGTCGTCGGCACCGCTGACGTCGTCGCTCCTCACCATGCAGCTGCTCGGGGTGGGCGTGCTGGCGCTCCTGCTCGTGCTGGCGCTGGTCCTGGTGGTCGTCGCCACCGCGCGCGAGCGCGGGCGCACCCTCTCCACGCTGCGCACGCTCGGCCTCGACGGGCGCACGGCGCGCGCCGCGACGCTGGGCGAGCTCGCGCCGCTGGTGCTGGGCGGCCTGGTGGGCGGCTCGCTCATCGGGCTGGCGGTGCCGTGGCTCGTCGCGGACGCGCTCGGCCTGCCGTGGCTCACGGGCGAGCCGGGCGACGCGCGCCTGGTCCCCGCGGCGTGGCCGGTGCTCGTGGCGGCGGCCGCGCTGCTCGTCGCGCTGGCCGTCGCCGTCGCGGTCGAGCAGGCCGTGCGACGGCGGGACCGGCTGGGCGAGGTGCTCCGGGTGGGTGAGCGGTGAGCGCGCACGACGTGGGGCGGGCGACGCGGGACCCACGACGCGAGACCGGGACGAGGGGGCCACGGTGACGGACGCACGCGGCACGGGCAGGGACCAGTCAGGGACGAGGGAGGAGCCGGCATGGACGCCGTGGACCAGCTGAGCGTGGAACGGGCACCTGCGCCGACGGCGCTGTCGGCGCTGGAGGAGCAGGCGCGCCGGCGCCCCGAGGAGTTCGGGCGGACCGCGCTGATCGTGTGCGAGTCGCTCGTGCGCATCTACCAGTCCGAGGGCATCGAGGTGCAGGCGCTGCAGGGCCTCGACCTGCTCGTCGAGTCGGGCGAGCTCGTCGCGGTCGTCGGGGCGTCCGGCTCCGGCAAGTCGACGCTGCTGTCGGTGCTGTCGGGCCTCGACGTGCCGACGGCCGGGCGCG
The DNA here is from genome assembly GCF_042667215.1 of Cellulomonas sp. NPDC057328. Lineage (NCBI taxonomy): Bacteria > Bacillati > Actinomycetota > Actinomycetes > Micrococcales > Cellulomonadaceae > Cellulomonas > Cellulomonas sp. NPDC057328. The sequence goes on from NZ_JBHUZW010000036.1 coordinate 31,420, forward strand.
TGCGCGTCGGGCCCTGGGATCTCATGACGATGAGCGCCCGGGACCGGGTGCGGTACCGCCGCAGCATGGTCGGGTTCGTGTGGCAGCAGACCGCGCGCAACCTCGTCCCGTACCTGACGGCCGCCGAGAACGTCGCGCTGCCGATGGCGCTCGCCGGGCGGCCGCGCAAGCAGCGCGCGACGGACGCGGCGGCCCTGCTCGACGTGCTCGGGGTCGGCTACTGCGCCGACCGCCGGCCCGGGCAGATGTCCGGCGGCGAGCAGCAGCGCGTCGCGATCGCCACCGCGCTCGCGAACTCCCCGCAGGTGCTGCTCGCCGACGAGCCGACCGGCGAGCTCGACACCGCGACGTCCGCCGACGTGCTGGAGGCGCTGCGGTCGGTCAACCGCGACCTCGGCACGACCGTCGTCGTCGTCACGCACGACCCCGGCGTCAGCGAGCACGTGCAGCGCACCGTCGCGATCCGCGACGGGCGGACGAGCTCGGAGGTGCTGCGCCGCACCGCGACGCGGGACGACGGCACCGAGCACGTCGTCGCCGAGGAGTTCGCGGTGCTCGACCGCGCCGGCCGCGTGCAGCTGCCGCGCGAGTACCGCGAGACCCTCGACCTGGTGGGGCGCGTGCGGCTCGCGCTCGAGCAGTCGCACGTCGAGGTCCACCCCGACCGCCGCGCCGAGCAGGAGGGCGACCGATGACCGCCACGACCACCGCCCCCGCACCCGGCGCGGCCACCGCCGACGGGCCGATCGTCCGCGTCGAGCACGTCGGCCGCACCTACGGCAGCGGGCGTGCGGCCGTGCACGCGCTGCAGGACGTGTCCCTCGAGGTGCACCCCGGCGAGCTCGTCGCGATCGTCGGCCGCTCCGGGTCCGGCAAGACGACGCTGCTCAACGCGATCGGCGGGCTCGACCGCCCCGACGAGGGCCGCGTGCTCGTCGCCGGGCGCGAGGTCTCCGCGCTGGACGAGCGCGGGCTGGTCGAGCTGCGCCGCGACGTCGTGTCCTTCGTGTTCCAGACGTTCGGCCTCGTGCCCGTGCTCACGGCCGCGGAGAACGTCGGCGTGCCGCTGCGCATGCGCCGCACACCCGTCCCCGAGCGCGAGGCCCGCGTCGCCCTGCTGCTCGACCTCGTCGGCCTCGGCCCGCACGCCCGCCAGCGTCCCGGGCAGATGTCGGGCGGTCAGCAGCAGCGCGTCGCCATCGCCCGCGCGCTGGCGAACTCGCCGCGCCTGCTCATCGCCGACGAGCCCACCGGCCAGCTCGACACCGAGACGGGCCGCGCCGTCATGGCGCTCATCCGCGCGGTGGTCGAGGCCGAGGGCATGACGGCGATCGTCTCGACGCACGACCCCGTGATGGTCGCGCTCGCGGACCGCGTCATCCGGCTCGCCGACGGGCGCCTGGTCCAGGACTGAGCCGGCCGGCCCGACCGCTGGGGGGTCGGGGCGGCCGGGCAGCCCGCACGTCGACCACGCCCGTCGATCGCGCCGGTCGGTCAGGCGGGGTCGGCCACCGGGCGGGCGGACGCCGTCGCGGCCGCAGCGGTGGCGAGCGACGACGGCTGCCAGGCGCTGGACCAGGCCCGCGAGCGCCGGGGCACGTCCGCGCAGGCGAGGGC